>CAYUMA010000121.1:0-7829 GCA_964445675.1 uncultured Pseudomonadales bacterium
CCCTCCTTCACCAGACCCATCGCAACACCCGCAACGGGCGCCTTGAGGGGCACGCCGGCGTCCATCAGTGCGAGCGACGCGCCGCAAACGCTGGCCATCGAACTGGAGCCGTTCGACTCCGTGATTTCCGATACGACGCGCAGCGTGTACGGGAACGAATCCTGCGGTGGCAATACCGCTGCAATTCCGCGCCGGGCCAATCGGCCCTGACCGATGTCGCGACGCTTCGGACCGCCTCTCATGCCAGCCTCACCCGTCGAGTACGGCGGGAAGTTGTAGTGCAGCATGAACCCGTCTTTGTAGGTGCCTTCGAGTGCATCGATGATCGCGGCATCGCGCAACGTACCGAGCGTAGCAACGACGATGGCTTGCGTTTCACCGCGCGTGAACAAAGCGGATCCGTGTGCCTTCGGCAGCAAGCCCACTTCGATTGCGATCGGGCGCACTTTCTTCAGATCGCGGCCGTCGATACGCGGCTCACCATTCAGCACGCGTTGGCGAACCAGCTGTTTTTCCAGCTTGCCGAATACGTCGCTGACTTCGGCGCCTGCGTACTGCGGCGTCGACCCCCCCGACAGTTCGGCGACCGCGTGCGAGCGCAACTCGTTGACTCTGGTCTGGCGCTCTTGCTTGTCCGTGGTGCGATAGGCCGCACCGAGGTCCGCTTTCACGAGGTCGGCGACCGCACTGATCAGCGCCTCGTTCTTCGTCACCGGCGCCACTTCCCACTTCGGCTTGCCGGCTTCCGCCGCCAGCGCCTTGATCGCGGAGATCGCAGCCTGCATGGAATCGTGCCCGAACAGCACACCGCCCAACATCTGGTCTTCCGTCAGCTCTTGCGCTTCGGATTCGACCATCAATACGGCCGCCTCGGTTCCTGCAACAACCATGTTGAGGCGCGAGTCCTTCAATGCCGCATAGCCCGGGTTGAGCAGGTATTGACCGTCGCGATAGCCGACGCGCGCAGCTCCGACCGGGCCATTGAACGGCAGGCCCGAAACCGCCAACGCTGCCGACGTACCGAGCAACGACGCGATGTCGGGATCCATGTCCTTGTCGGCCGACATGACGGTGCAGATAACCTCGACTTCGTTCTTGAATCCTTTCGGAAACAACGGACGAATCGGCCGGTCGATCAAACGACACGTGAGTGTTTCTTTTTCCGAAGGTCGCCCTTCACGTCGGAAGAAACCGCCCGGGATCTTGCCCGCCGCGTAGGTTTTTTCCTGGTAATTCACGGTCAACGGAAAGAAGTCGATCCCCGGCCGCGTTGTTTTCAATCCAACGACCGTGCAAAGCACCACGGTCTCGCCCATCGTCACAAGCACGGCGCCGGTGGCCTGGCGGGCAAGGCGCCCGGTCTCCAGGATCACTCGGTGATCGCCGTACTGGAATTCCTTTGTTACTCGATTCAAAACGTTATCCTCCTCATTCCACCTGTTACCGTCTCAAGCCCAGCCGTTCGATCAACGTTGTATAACGCGCGGAATCCTTCTCCCGCACGTAATCCAACAACTTGCGTCGCTGATTCACCATGCGGATCAAACCGCGCCGCGAATGGTGATCCTTCTGATTGGAACGGAAATGTTCCTGCAGCGAGTTGATGTTCGCCGTCAGAAGCGCGACCTGAACCTCCGGGGATCCGGTGTCGTTTGCTGACAATTGATACTCTTCCACCACTTTCGATTTTGCTTGTGCACTGAGAGCCATTTCATTCTCCGAATATGCCTTGCATTAAAGAACGCGGAGCGAACTCCGCAACCAAACCCGGATGACAACCACGCATATCTGCAGTCGTCCCGGAATCAGTGGGCCACTACCAGACGCCGCGGTGCGACCCGCCCGTCATCGAGTATCTCGCCCACACCAATGAACATCTGCTTCGAGCCGTCGCTCGACTGCTCCATCAACTGCACGCGACCGGACGTTGGCGCGTGCGGCACGATCACCGGCTGCCCTTGCCGGATGTAGAACGCGGTCGCGTCGTTGAGCGAAACCACCGGCCAGTCGCGAACCGCACTCGCGACAGGCAACAACAATGCGTCCAGCGCGGCGAGTCCACCTTCATCGTGACATCGCTCCAGTTCGGCGAAACTCACCATCTCCGTTTCATCATAAGGACCGGCTTTACGCCGACGCAAGGCGCAGACGTGCGCGCCACATCCAAGCTCCTCGCCAATCTCTTCGGCAATCGTACGTACGTACGTACCTTTACTGCAGTGGATCTCGAGTACCAACTCTTCACCTTCGAACGCCGTGAGTTCGTTGCTGTATATGGTCACGAGCCTGGGCTTGCGCTCCACTTCGATGCCGCGTCGAGCCAGCTTGTACAACGGCTGTCCCTGGTGCTTGATCGCCGAGAACATCGACGGTACCTGCTCGATCTCGCCGCGAAATTGCTCCAGCACAGCTTCCACCGCCGCCGCATCGATGCCGACGACCGGTCGCGTCTGCAGCACCGCTCCATCGGAGTCACCGCTGTCGGTACGGACACCGAGCCTGACTCGAACCCAGTACTTCTTATCCGAGTCGAGCAGGAATTGAGAAAACTTGGTCGCCTCGCCGAAGCACAATGGCAATACGCCCGTCGCCAGCGGGTCCAAGCTGCCCGTGTGTCCCACCTTCTGCGCCTGGTACAACCTTTTTGCCCTTTGCACGGCGTCGTTGGAACTCGCACCGCCTGGTTTGTCGACAACGATCATGCCGTTGACTTCACGACCGCGCTGCCGGCGCGCCATCAGTCGCCATCCCCGCGCCGCCTCTGCGAGTCTTCGTCGGCTGCAACGGCCCGACGAATCAGCGATTCGATTCGCGCGCCCTCGACGATCAGTTCATCGTAGTGAAAGCGCAGCTTCGGCGTCGTCCGCATTCGGTTGTCGCGCGCGACAGCCGAACGCAGGAATCCGGCCGCATGTTCGAGCACCGCTACAAACTCGCGTTGCGCGGGCAAATCGTCGACTCCCAAGGCCGACACGAACACATCTGCATACGACAGGTCACGGCTCACCCGCACATCGTTCACGCTCACCATGCCGACGCGCGGATCGCGCATTTCAGCGCGGATGATGTCGGCCAAACGTTCCCGCAAATGGTCGGCAACTCGAGGTCCTCGTCCTTGCTCTTTCATCGCGACGCTTCCAGGCACCCTTGGCCAACCTTAAAGGGTCCGCGCAATTTCCTTCGTCTCGAATACTTCGATCTTGTCGCCTACTTTGACGTCGTAGTTGCGCACGCCTATGCCGCATTCGAGCCCGTTGCGAACCTCGTTGACGTCGTCCTTGAAACGGCGCAACGAATCGAGTTCGCCTTCATGGATGACCACGTTGTCGCGCAGCACGCGCACCTTCTTGTTCCGATAGATCGTGCCCTCGACGACCATACAGCCGGCAACCTGGCCGAATCGCGGCGAACGAAATATGTCGCGCACCTCGGCGAGGCCCAGAATTTCCTGGCGGATCTCGGGCGCGAGCATTCCCGAGAGCACCTGCTTGATGTCATCGAGCAGTTCGTAGATCACGCTGTAATAGCGGACATCGAGCCCTTCGCGCTCCATGATCTTTTTGGCCGAAGCGTCGGCCCTGACGTTGAATCCAAAAATCGTCGCGCGTGACGTCAACGCCAACATCGCGTCGGATTCACTAATGCCGCCAACCCCAGAACCGATGATCAGTGCTTTGACTTCACTGGTTCCAAGTTCGTGAATCGCGTGCGTAATCGCCTCCAGGGAACCACGCACGTCGGTCTTGAGCACAAGACGCAACACGGACTTCTCGCCTTCCTGCATCGTGGCGAACATGTTCTCGATTTTGGTTGCCTGGTGCAGCGCATGGCGCTGTTCGGTGCTGCGGTTCTGGCGGAAGTCGGCCAACTCGCGCGCCTTGCGCTCACCCGACGCGACCGAGAACGGATCGCCGGCATCCGGCGTCCCCGACAGGCCGAGCACTTCCACCGGCATCGACGGCCCCGCTTCAGTGACCTGCTCGCCGCGATCGTTGACCATCGCACGAACGCGGCCGATGAACTCGCCGGCGATCAATACACTGCCCTGGCGCAGCGTTCCATTCTGAACGAGCACGGTCGCGACCGGTCCGCGTCCACGATCGAGTCGCGATTCGATGACGACACCGCGTCCCGGACCATCGGCAACGGCGGTCAACTCCATTACTTCCGCCTGTAGCACGATCGCGCCCAGGAGGTCCTCGACGCCTTGCCCGGTCAGCGCCGAGACATTGACGAATTGGGTGTCACCGCCCCAGTCATCCGGGATGACGCCCTTCGACGCGAGTTCGTTCTTCACGCGCTCGGTGTCGGCACCTTCCTTGTCGATCTTGTTCATCGCAACGATGATCGGCGTGTTCGCGGCCCGCGCATGCTGGATCGCTTCTTCCGTCTGCGGCATGACGCCGTCGTCAGCCGCGACGACTAGAATTACAATGTCTGTTGCTTGGGCACCACGCGCGCGCATCGCGCTGAACGCTGCGTGGCCGGGCGTATCCAGGAATGTGATGCGGCCCTGCGGAATCTCCACATGGTATGCGCCGATGTGCTGCGTAATCCCGCCCGCTTCGCCGCTCGCAACGCGAGTCTTGCGGATGTAGTCGAGCAGCGACGTCTTGCCGTGATCGACATGACCCATGATCGTGACGACCGGCGGACGCGTCTTCGCATCGCCTTCGATATTCAATGATTTTTCGTGCGCATGCTCGAGCGCATCGGCGGCGATCGTCTTGGCGACGTGCCCCATCTCCTCGATGACGACGATGGCGCTATCCTGGTCGAGTACGTGGTTGATCGTCGCCATCACGCCCATGCCCATCAGCGTCTTGATGACCTCTCCAGCCTTGACCGACATGCGCTGCGCGAGATCGCCCACCGTAATTGCTTCTGGAACGGTCACTTCACGCTTGACGAACTCCGTCGGGCGTTCGAATTCGCCGCCCTGTTTATCGACCTTGCGCTTCGGCCGGCGCAGGTCTGGCTTGAGCGTAATCTCGCGACGGCGCCGCCGGCCGTCGCCAAAGTCGTCGTCGAGGTTGCGATTCTTCTCGCGGCTGCGGTCTTTCTCCTTGTCCTTGACACCGGCGCGCTTCGGAGACGAGCCCTTCTGCTCCTCGGCCTGTGCCTGGGCAACCGCCTCGGCCGCTTCGCGCTCGAGCCGCGCTTTGTCCGTTTCATCGACCTTCGGCGCCACTTTGGCAGCCAACGCTTCCTCTTTCTTGCGCTCAACCTCGGCCCGACGCCGTTCGTCTTCTGCTTTTTTCTCGACTTCGAGGCGCCGCGTCTCCTCTTCAGCAACTCGACGCGCTGCATCCTCGCGACGAATGCGCTCCGCTTCCGCCTCCGAATGCGATTTCAGCGCCGGCTTGGCGTGTTGTCCCGCGACCTCGGCGACTGGACCCTTCGGCGCTTCGCCCGCCGTGTCGCTGCGCTTCACATACGTTCGTGTTTTTCGTACCTCGACCGCGACCGTGCGACCCTTGCCCTGGCCCGCCTTCAATGTGCTGACGGATTTGCGGGTCAACGTGATCTTGCGTGGCCCGCCCTCGGCCTCGCCGTGACTTCGCTTCAGGTACGCGAGCAGTTCCTGTTTTTCGTCTTCGGATACCGCATCCGTGTCGCCGGTATGGGCGAGACCCGCGTCGCGCATCTGTTTGAGCAGACGATCGACGGGGGCGCCAACCGTCTCCGCTAGCTCTTTTACTGTGACATCTGCCATGCAGTCCTCCCGTGCGCCCGGAGCGCCTATCCCAGGTTCTCTTCGGTCGCTTCAAACCACGAAGCGCGCGCCGTCATGATCAACGCGGCGGCACGTTCCTGCCCGATATCCTCGATGTCGAGCAGGTCGTCCACTGACTGTTCGGCGAGGTGCTCACGTGTAACGATGCCATGGCTCGCCAACACATACGCGAGGCGGCGGTCCATGCCCTCGACCTCCAGCAGATCCGTCGCGGGCTCCATGTCACCCAGCTTTTCTTCTGCCGCAATCGCTTTCGTCAGCAATGCGTCCTTCGCTCGATTGCGAAGTTCATGGGCGATCTCCTCGTCAAATCCTTCGATGGCGAGCATCTCGTCTAGCGGCACGTATGCGATCTCTTCCAGCGTCGTGAATCCTTCTTCCACCAATACTGCCGCGACGTTTTCGTCGATCTGCAACGCATCGATGAACTCGGTCATGAACTTGGACGACTCGATCTGCTGCTTCGACGCGGCGTCCTCGACGGTCATGATGTTGAGCGTCCAACCACTCAGTTCGCTCGCAAGCCGCACGTTCTGACCGCCCCGTCCGATCGCTTGCGCCAGATTGTCCTGCGCAACCGCAATGTCCATCGAGTGCGAATCTTCATCGACCACGATCGACGCGACTTCGGCGGGCGCCATGGCGTTGATGGCGAGTTGTGCGGGGTTATCGTCCCACAGCACGATATCGATCCGTTCGCCTGCCAATTCCCCGGATACTGCCTGCACGCGCGATCCTCGCATCCCAACGCATGCGCCCACCGGATCGATGCGCCCGTCGTTCGTCTTGACCGCGATTTTCGCCCGCGAACCCGGATCTCTCGCCGCACCGCGGATTTCGATGATGTACTCAGCGATCTCCGGTACTTCAATCTTGAACAGCTCGACCAACATCTTTGGTGAGGTGCGCGTGAGGATCAGTTGAGGGCCGCGCACGTCGGGTCGCACTTCGACCAGCAGCGCCCGCAACCGGTCGCCGACCCGAAAGGTCTCCCGCGGGATCAGCTGCTCGCGCGCGAGCAACGCTTCGGCATTGTTGCCTAGATCGACGATGACGGCCTCGCGCGTCACTTTCTTGACGATTCCGCTGACCAACTGCGACACCCGCGGAAGGTATGCTTCCACGACTTGAGCACGCTCCGCCTCTCTGACTTTCTGAACGATGACCTGTTTCGCGGTTTGAGCGGCGATGCGACCGAACTCCACCGACTCGACAGGGATCTCATACACGTCGCCGAGGTTGAGATTGGGGTCCTTTGCGCGTGCTTCTTCGAGCGTCAATTGTGCATCGGGATTCGGCTCCTCTTCTTCGGGGAGATCGTCTGGATTCACCACTTTCCAATATCGGTATGTCGAATGCTCACCGGTCTCACGGTCGATCGCCACACGAAACTCGGCATGGTCCTGGTAGCGTTTCTTCGTCGCCATCGCCAGCGCTTGTTCGAGCGCGTCGATGATCACTTCTTTCGGAACGCCCTTCTCTAACGAGACGGACTCCACCACCATCAAGATCTCTTTACTCATCGTCCTGACCTATTCGAATCGCGGCACGATCCGCGCCCGTTGTACGTTGCTGAGCGGAATCAAATATTCCGAGTCTTCCACCCGGACGACAACTTCGTCGTCCGCTAGGCCCGTCAGTGAACCGACGACCCGACGACGCCCCTCGAACGGGTAGTTCAGCCGCACATCGACCGTCTCCCCGATACTCTGTGCGTACTGTTCCGGTTTGAACAACAATCGGTCCATCCCCGGCGACGAGACTTCCAAGGTGTAACTCGACGTCAGAACACCTTCTACGTCGATCAAATCGCTGACGTGCTTGGATACCCGCTCGCAATCGTCGATCGTGACGCCTGCGTCGCAGTCGATGTAAATGCGCAGTACCGAATGCTTGCCCTGTCCGAGGTACTCGATACCCCAGATCGACACGCCCATCGCCGCGACCGTCGCAGCCAAAAGCGTTTCGAGCTGCTGTTCCTTCTTCGTCATCCACGAATCGTCTATGTCCGGGTTAGGCGCCGCACTCGTGCGACCCCACAAATAAAAAATGGGCTGACGCCCATCTGGAGGGGAAGGACCGAGCCCTTCCT
>CAYUMA010000122.1:0-5546 GCA_964445675.1 uncultured Pseudomonadales bacterium
CGGTTCCGATAGAGAGAAGGTCTTCTGCAGTATGGACCACATCAGTAAAGCGTTGGAGCGGGCCCAGGGCGAGCGCGGCAATGTGCGCGGTTGGGTGTTACCGACGGCAACCGAAGCCGCGCCTGGACCAGTGCACGTGCAGATCGAGCCGGCGCGTAGCGCCACGCTGGCTGTCGAGCACCTGCGGCAGAACCACATCCTGTGCGGTCCCGCGCTGGGCCTCGAAGACCCGGCCGTGTCCGACCAGTATCGATTGCTGCGGACTCGTGTGATTCAGAGTATGCGACAGCACGGTTGGCGCAGCGTCGGCGTCACGAGTGCCGGCGCGCGCGTCGGAAAATCACTCACCGCGATCAACCTCGCGATCAGCATGGCGCGTGACGGAGCGTACAGTGTGGTGCTCGTCGACGCGGATCTGCGCCGCCCGTCGACGGCCGACATGCTCGGTATCGACAACGGGGATGGTCTGATCGACTACTTATCAACCGACGTTGATCTGGATTCCGTCCTGCTGCAGCCGGATGTGCCGAACCTAACGATCCTACCCGGCCGCGGTGATTCGTCCGGCCTCGCGGTGCCGGAGCTGCTGACATCGAAGAAGATGACGGGCTTGATGGCAGCGCTGCAGAAACGTTCGAAATCGAGTCTGATCGTCGTCGATTTACCACCGATTCTCGTCGGCGACGATGTGGTTGCGGTGGCGCCACTGTTCGATTGTCTGCTGCTGGTCGTCGCAGAAGGCGGGACCGAGGTCAAGGAACTGCGCGATGCGGCGGAGCTCGTCAAGAACTTCAACATTCTGGGTACGGTGCTCAACAAGTCGGCGGAGAAAATCAAGCGCAATGCCGGCTACTATTACTACGGTTCTGCGAATGAGTCGTAGTCGAGAACCGTGGAGCGTCATTTAGATGTACGAGTCGTTTTACGGGTTCAAGAAACCGCCGTTTTCGGCGTTCCCAGACCCCGGGCTGCTGTTTCTGAGTCCGGCACATCAACGCGCGTTGTCGCTGCTCGAATACGCAATTCTGGCGCGCGCCGGTTTCTGCGTGATCACCGGCGAAGTCGGCGCCGGCAAGACGACGCTGGTACGGCGGTTGTTGCAGAAGGTCGGCAAGGATCTCGAAATCGGACTGGTCAGCAATACGACGTGCGCGTCGTTCGAAGAGTTACTGCAATGGATCCTGCTAGCGTTCGATCTCCCCTACAAGGGCAAGGAGAAGGTCGAACTCTACGACGATTTCGTCAACTTCCTGTTGGAGCGGCACCGCAAAGGCCGGCCCGTTACGCTGATTATCGACGAAGCGCAGAACCTCGCGCCAGAATTGCTCGAACAGCTGCGCATGCTGTCGAACCTGAACACCGAGAAGGGCCAGCTGCTGCAGACGATTCTGATCGGCCAGCCGAATCTCTGGGAAGTGCTGCGGCGACCCGAACTCGAACAGTTCGCGCAACGCATCTCGTACGACTATTTCCTCGGTCCGCTCGATAGTGCGGATCTCACCGGACAGTACATTCGCCACCGCGTCGCAGGGGCGGGCGGCGATCCCGGACTGATCGATGCGCGAGCGTACGAGATCATCTGGCGCGCGACCGGTGGCGTGCCGCGGTTGATCAATCTGGTGTGCGAAACCGCGCTGGTCTACGGCTACGCCGAGCAGGTGCCGGTCATCGAACCGCGGCTCGTCGAGCAGGTGCTCAAAGACAAGGAGATAGGTTTTGCGCCGCTCGGCCGGCGTAGCCTGCCGGGCGGATCCGAACCGGGGTCGAAGGTAGCGGCACCGCTGCCATTGTCGCGTTCGAAGGTGGTGCCCGCCCGTTCGACGATCGAGCGCGCGATGTTGAAGCGCGACGTCAAATAGCGGGATTGCCCGCCACCCGTAGCAGCGATTTCCCAATCGCGATTCCCCGCAGGATCGCCACGACCTTTGCAATCAGGAGATCGCTCCTACATGTTGGTCACATGCCCTGCGAGTCGTTCGCATAGAATCGCACCTCGACGACAACGGAGGCCTCAGTGACGCCGAGACACATCCTGATCGCGGGCAATATGGGCTACGTTGGTCCTGCGGTAGTGCGTCATCTGCGCGACACATTTGCGTCGGCGCAACTGACCGGATTCGACACGGGATATTTCGCGCACTGCCTCACTGGCGCCGCGACGCTGCCGGAAAACCAGCTCGACGCGCAGCGCTTCGGCGACATCCGCGCCGCACCGATCGAACTGCTCCACGGCGTCGATGCGGTCGTCAACTTGGCTGCGATCTCGAACGATCCGATGGGCAAGGCATTCGAAGACGCGACTCACGCGATCAATTACGAGGCGGGCATTCGGCTCGCATCGCTCGCCAAACAAGCAGGTGCCAAAGCGTTCGTGTTCGCCTCGAGTTGCAGCGTCTACGGCTTTGCCGAAGGCGGGCCGCGCATCGAATCCGATCCGCTGCACCCGCTGACTGCATACGCGCGCTCGAAGATCGCGTCGGAGACCGCGTTGCAAGCGCTCGCGAGCGACGACTTTACTGTCACGTGCCTGCGTTTTCCGACTGCGTGCGGCATGAGCGACCGGTTGCGGCTCGATCTTGTACTGAACGACTTCGTCGCGTCGGCGATCGCCGCGCGCCGAATCGACATCTTGAGCGACGGTTCACCGTGGCGTCCGTTGATCGACACGAACGACATGGCGCTCGCGATCGAATGGGCGACGCAGCGTTCAGCCCATACGGGCGGCAGCTTCGTCGCGGTCAACGTCGGCCGCGGCAATCGCAACTATCAGGTGCGGCAACTCGCCGAAGCGGTTGCGGCGGAAATTCCTGGCGTCGCGATCTCGATCAACCGGGATGCGGCGCCGGACAAGCGCTCGTATCAGGTTGACTTCTCGCTGTACCAGAAGCTTGCGCCGCAGCACCTGCCGCGCTTCGACCTGCGCGACTCGATCAGAGGGCTCGCCGACGGATTGACGAACATGGGGTTTGCCGACACGGCGTTTCGCAACTCGAAGTACATGCGCCTGCGCGTGCTCGAAGAATTGAAGCAGACAGGCCGGCTCGATGAACGGCTCGTATGGCAGCGCCACGCGCCGGCAGCGATTTCGCGTGTGGCGTAGCCGGTGATGCAGTGGCGGGGACGACCTTTTGCGCGACGCCACTTGGCGCGCGCCTTCACAGACTCGGTAGCGAGGTGACGATGGCGACGCAAACAATCACAGCGTCCCAGCGGATCGACGATCTGCCGACCGTGCGTATCTGCGCGACGACCGGCTGGGTGCCTGTGTCGTTGAAGGAGCTGTGGGATTACCGCGAGGTGATCTACTTCCTCGCGTGGCGTGACGTCAAGGCGCGCTACGTTCAGACCATCTTCGGTCCGGCGTGGGCGATCATTCAGCCGCTCGTGTCGATGGTGATCTTCAGTGTAATCTTCGGCGGACTCGCGAAGATGCCGTCGGACGGTGTGCCGTATCCGTTGTTCGCCTTCGCCGCGCTGGTGCCGTGGACGTTCTTTTCGAGCAGTGTGTCGAGGGCGTCGGGCAGCCTCTCATCGGACGGTTTCGTTAGCAGGATCTATTTCCCACGACTGGCGATGCCGCTGGCGGCGATCCTGTCGAACGTGCTCGACTTCACTCTGGCGTTCTGCGTCCTGCTGCTGCTGATGTTCTATTTCGGCGTGGTACCCACCGCAAATGTCGTATGGCTGCCGCTGTTGTTGCTGCTCGCGCTCGTGACCTCGCTTGGCGTGGCGCTGGTGCTAGGCGCGATGAACGTGCAATTCCGCGACGTGCGACACGCGCTCCCGTTCATGGTGCAGGCGTGGATGTTTGCGACGCCGGTCGTGTATCCGGCGAGCCTCATCACGGATCCGTTCTGGAGTGTGGTTTACTCGATGAACCCGATGGTCGGCGTGGTCGAAGGGTTCCGCTGGGCGTTGCTCGGAACGGACACGGCGCCAGGCGTGTCCGTGCTGGTGTCGGCCACGATCGCTACGACGCTGCTGGTCGTCGGCGCCTTCTACTTCAAACGCATGGAGCGGACGTTTGCCGATGTCATCTAACCTACTGCCGCATCTCGCGATCAAGGCCGAAGGACTCTCGAAGGAGTACCACATCGGCGCACTGCAGGCGACGAACCTGAATTTTCAGGAGCGGATGCTGCGCAGCGCCACCGCGCCATTCCGGCGTATGCGCGGCCTGCTGTCGGGACACGCATCCGCTGCCATGGATCTCAACGAGTCGTTCTGGGCGTTGCAGGACGTTTCGTTCGAGATCCACGCGGGCGAGCGCGTCGCCATCATCGGCGGCAACGGTGCCGGCAAGAGTACGCTGCTGAAGATCCTCTCGCGGGTGACGCATCCGACCCGCGGCTCCGCGGTCCTGCGCGGTCGCATCGGTTCGCTGCTCGAAGTCGGCACCGGCTTTCATCAGGAGCTCACGGGCCGCGACAACGTGTTCCTGAACGGTTCGATCCTCGGAATGCGGCGCGACGAGGTCGCGCGCAAGTTCGACCGCATCGTCAGCTTCGCGGAGGTGGACCAGTTCATCGACACGCCGGTGAAACACTATTCGAGCGGCATGCGCGTGCGGCTTGCGTTTTCGGTGGCTGCGCATCTTGAGCCGGAAGTACTGATCGTCGACGAAGTGCTGTCGGTCGGCGACGTTGCGTTCCGCAAGAAGTGCATGGACCGGATGGACGAAGTAGCCGCTCAGGGCGCCACGCTGCTCGTCGTATCGCACCATGCGCAAACGATCACCAACATCTGCGAACGGGCGATCTGGCTGCAACACGGCCGCATCGTGCGCGACGGTCCGGTGTTCGACGTCGTCAGCGATTACCTGCGCGAGAAGGTCGCGCTGGTGGCCCAGCGGCAATGGGACCCGAAGGACGCGCCGGGCGGCGCTATTGCGCGCCTGCGTTCGCTGCGGCTCGTCACCGAGTCGGGCAAGTGCACCGACTGCATCGATGCCGGTGAACGCTTCTGCATCGAGAGTGATATCGAGGTGCTGCAGGGCGGCCACGGGATCGTGATGAAGTACGGCTTGTTCAACGGCGACGGCACGCACGTGCTCGCGTCGATCGATACGCACAATCCGATGTGGGGCGCGCAGAAATCATGGGCGCCGGGACGTTACCTGCTGCGAATGTGGGTGCCGGCGAACTTCCTGCAGATCGACTCGTACACAGTGAAGGCGAACTTATGGGCCTGGGAGCCGAAGCAGAGCCACGAGGTTTGGATGCCGGATGCGCTTTGCTTCCAGGTGATCGAGTCGCTCGACGATCCGGCCACGCGGGCGCGCCACGAGATCGGTCTGCCGGGCGTCGTGCGGCCGCAGTTCGAATGGGACATGGAGCCGGATCTGCGCCGCGGCGTGCGCTGGACGGAAGTCACCGAGCCGCTGCGCGCCACCGCGCGAGACTGAACGATGTTGTCAGCGAACCTCTCCAACGCAGTGTTGGTGGTTGCGCATCCGGACGACGAAGTCTTGTGGTTCAGCTCGATCGTCGATCGCGTCGCGCGCGTCATCGTCTGCTATCTGGACGTCGCCGGTAATCCCGACATCT
>CAYUMA010000123.1:0-2048 GCA_964445675.1 uncultured Pseudomonadales bacterium
GAAACCACCACATCCGGATGCCGAGGCGCTGGGGCTCCGTCGCCTCGAGCAGTCGTCGCTGACGGATCTGTGCGACCGCGACGATCAGATAGATGATCAACATCGTCGCGCCGGACGCATTCACGAGAAAACTGAACACCACTTGCGGTGACAACACCGATGCCGCGAGCGCCAGATACCCGAACAGACTGCCGATCAGAATTGCGCGCACCGGCACGCGGCGCCGGTTCACGGTAACGAGCGAACGCGGCGCATCGCCGCGCACCGCAAGCGTAAACAACACGCGCGCGGTCACATACAGACCCGAGTTCAGACACGACAACACCGCGACGAGCACGACGACATTCATGGCGGTCGCCGCACCCGGCACCGCCATGGTTTGCAGCGCGGTCGCGAACGGCGAATAGCCGGGCACGATCTCGCGCCACGGCACGATCGAAACGATCAACGCAATGGAGACAACGTAAAACAACAGAATCCGCACCGTCACCGTCAGCGTCATGCGCGCAATCGTGCGCGCGGGTTCGGCCGACTCTGCGGCCGCGATCGTCGCAATCTCGGCGCCGCACAGCGCGAAGATCACGCTGGTGACGCCGGCCAAGACCGACAACGCGCCGAACGGCGCGAACCCGCCGTGTGTCGTGAGGTTCGCAAATGTCGCGCCCCTCGGCCCCGTGATTCCGCTCGCATACGCAGCCGCGATCACGATGAAGACCATGATCGCGGCGACTTTCATCGATGCAAACCAGAACTCGAATTCGCCGTACGAACGCGTCGACAACAGATTCACGCCGGTCATCAGCGCGAGCAGCACGACGCCGATCTGCCACGTCTCGAACGGCAGCCACTGCTGGATGATGACTGCGCCGGCGATCGCTTCGATCGCAACGACGACGACCCAGAAATACCAATAGAGCCAGCCGCCGATGAAGCCCGCCCAGTTGCCGAGCGCGACACGCGCGAATTCGGTGAACGCGCCGGCGTGCGGCAGCGCCATCGCCATCTCGCTCAACATCCGCATGATCAACACGATGACGAGGCCGGCCAGTGTGTAGCTGACGATCACGGCCGGTCCGACGGTCGCAATCGAGGTACTGCTGCCGACGAACAGGCCCGCGCCGATGATGCCGCCGATGGCGATCATGGCCACGTGGCGCGAACGCAATGTCCGACCGAGTCCGCCGTCGTGTTCGATCACGACCTTTCCGTTCGAGTCATACAGCGTGCGCCTGAGAAGCAGCGAGTGGAGTGCTGGATCATCGGGGGCGCGCCAGCATCCGGCAATATCAACGGGGTCAGACCGTTTCGCCTGTCATTTCGACCGCGTTATTTCACTGGCACAATTGCGCCGTCTATATCGCGACGGTGCAGCCATGATCCGCTCGATCCTGCGTTGCGTGATTCAGCGTTTCGAGCGACGTTACGACTACGACGCAACGTATATGCGCGAGATCCTCGATACGTCGATGCCGGCGTTCGTCAAGCTCGGCCTCGCGCAGGCGATGAACACGCATCGTGAAGGCGTCTCGCTGGATGCGTTGTTCGCCGCGCGCATCGGCGCGGTGCGGTTCGAGGATTGTGGTCCGTGCGCGCAGCTCGTCGTCAACATGGCTGCAGAAGCGGGCGTCGAGCCGCTACAGTTGCACGCGATCGTGGCGCGTGATCTGCCGCGGCTATCCAGCGACGCGCTGCTCGGCCTGCGCCTGGCCGACGCGGTACTCGCGCACGAACCGACCGACGGGATCCGCGCGGAGGTCATCGCGCGATTCGGGCAACGCGGTCTCGTGACGCTCGCGTATGCAAGAGGATAGGCGGCATAAAGCACCGGTTCATGAATCGGGCTGAGTATCGCGTGACTGCGCAGCGAAGCGGAGGCAGCTATTGAGTTCGTCGGAGATATGGAACGACGCGAACCGCTGATGGTTGGCGTGGCCGCACGCGCACACGCGCTGGAGCTGATCCGGAAGTCGCTGATCTTCGAACGAGTCCGCCTACTTCAGACGTTGCGGAGTTTCAGTGAGCCGTCGCCATACTGCTGATCATGCTGA
>CAYUMA010000124.1:0-2669 GCA_964445675.1 uncultured Pseudomonadales bacterium
CACGATGGATGTGTCCTCGGTCTCGCCGGAACGCGCCGAAACGATCGGCATCACGTTGGCAGCGATACAGGCGTCGAGCGCCTGTTGCGCGGCGGTCACGGTACCCGCCTGATTCGGTTTGATCAGTGCGGCGTCGATCAGGCCCTCGCTCGCGGCAGTACGAATGCGTGCGGCGCTCGTGACGACGAGGTCGTCACCGACGATCGAACTGCGTGGCGCTACCGCCGCACGGAATGCGCCATAGTGGCGCCGATCGTCTTCGGCGCATGGATCTTCGACGAGCACGATTGGATAACGCGCACACCAGGTCGCCAGCTGTTCAACCCACTCGTTCGGCGCAAAATCCTGCGCGTCGGCCCGCAGCCAGTAGCGCTCCCCTCGATAAAATTGGTTGGCAGCGATGTCGAGCGAAATTGCGACGTCGTCGAGCGGCACGAGCCCGGCGCGTTCGATTGCCCGCACCATCAACGCGAGCGCTTCCTCGTTGCCGCTGATGTCGGGCCAGAAGCCGCCCTCGTCGGCGACACCGCGCAACTGACCCGCGTCCGCGAGAATTGCGCCCATCGCGTGATAGGTTCGCGCACACCAGTCGAGCGCGGTGCGCCAATCCGGCGCGCCGACCGGCAATGCCATGATGTCCTGCAGGTCGATCCGCCCCTGCGCGTGCGCGCCGCCGCCGATGATCTGAATCTCGGGCAGCGGCATCGTCAGGTCGTCAGTCCGCGCGAGATAGCGCCACAACGGTTCACGCGCGGCCGCCGCGGCGCACTGCAACGCCGCCATCGACGTTGCGATCAGCGTATTGCCGCCGAGCTTGCCGGGGGGCGCGCCGTCGAGCTCGATCAGCCTGGCGTCGATGGTGCTTTGTGCGCGGCAATCCATGCCTGTCAGCGCTGGCGCGACGACATCGCGAAACGCGCGGCACGCATCGTTGACGCCGTGACCATCGGCGTCGCGGCGCTCACCGATCTCGTGCGCCCCTTTGGATGCACCGGCCGGCGCGACACCGCGTCCACTCGCGGCGCCGGCGCGCAGTTCCACTTCGATCGTGGGACGGCCGCGCGAGTCGTAGATCGCGCGCGCAATTGCGGCATCGATGCGCATCATGGGAAAAACGCCTGACGCCAGTCTTTGACCAACTGCGTAAAGGACGCCGGCGGCGTCAGCAGAAATTGCAACGCATTCGCGCGGACTTTCGCGCGCACCTTGGGATTGAGATATTCGACCGGTGACTTGCCGTCGACGCGCGCGAGCAGCGAGGCGGGCACCAGCAGGCACAGGCGTTCGCTGACCGGTTCGGGCGCCGCGGGTTCGTACGCATCGATCAGGCGTGTGATCGTCTCGTAAAACCAATCTCGATAGTGCGCCATGTGCGATGCCTTCAGCAGCAGATGTGCGGCGAGGAACGCGACGTCGAAGGCCGGATCCGCCCAACAGGCGCACTCCGCGTCGAGCAGCACCGGCGGGCGCGAGATGTGGATCAGGATGTTCTTCGGACTCACATCGCCGTGTATCAACGCGGTGCGATAGCTGCGCAAATGCTCGACCGTGTCGAGCAGGCGCTGCGCGACCTCGGGGTTCGCTTCCGCCGCGGCGACGAAGAACGGTTCGAGTCGCAGCGCCGACAGCAGGTCCATGTTGTCGAATGCGGTCGCGAGTTCGCTGCGTTGTGCTTCGCTACGATGTGCGCTGTGCCGATGCAGCGCCGCGAGCAGTTCGCCCATCTCGGTGCCGACTGCGGGTCGCACTAAGCCTTGCAGCAATTGCGTTTTCCAGTTGGTCCAGCGCGCCGGATCGAACCAGCCGAGTACCGCGAACCCCACAGTGGAGTCGTCAGCGATCACCGCCGGCACTTGCCGTGGCGCGACTTCGGCGGCGAACCGCAACCACCGCACTTCCTCGGCATTGCGCCGCACCGGAGCCAACCACTCGCTTGCAACCTTCAGGCGCGGCAACGCGCGCTTGACACAATACGTCTGCGTCACCGGCGCGCCTCGCGCGGTCCCGACGTCGACTCGCCACAGTTCCGACGAAACGCCGCTCGTAACCGGTGTGAAGATCGCGTCCGTGACCCCGAGCAACGCTTCGACGCGTTGTGCGAACTCGGGATCGATCGTGGTCGGCGACGAATCAGCGGGCAAAGGCATCACGCAGCGCCGCCACCGCCTTGTCCATGCCGGGCTTGACCGACGTGAAGCGGCCGCTCATTCCCAGGAAATCGTGAATCAAGCCGTCGTAGCGCACGCAGTCGACCGGGACGCCGGCGGCCTCGAGCTTCGCCGCATACGCTTCGCCTTCGTCGCGCAACGGATCGAACTCTGCGGTCATGATCAATGCGGCGGGCAATGCGTCGAAGCGTTTTGCGTTCAACGGTGTCGCCAACGGATTTGCCCTGTCGGTGAGGTTCGGGCAATACGTATCCCAGAACGATTCCATGCCGGCGCGCGTCAGCAGGTAGCCGTCGGCGTTGACGCGGAACGATTCGGTTGCAAAAGTCGCAGCCGTCACCGGGTACGCGAGCAATTGAAAGACGATTGTCGGACCGGCGCGGTCGCGCGCGAGGTGACAGACGACCGCGGCGAGATTGCCGCCCGCGCTTTCGCCACCGACGGCGATTCGTTTTGCGTCGCCGCCGATTGCGGCGGCGTTGTCCGCAACCCAGCACGTTG
>CAYUMA010000125.1:0-6466 GCA_964445675.1 uncultured Pseudomonadales bacterium
ACGTGTTCTTCATCGACTTCGACGGCCATGAATCGGCGCCGGAGATCGAAGCGGTGCTGGCCGACGTTCGCGGCGTTGCAATGGAGGTGAAGTCGCTCGGCTCGTATCCGCAGAACGTCGTATGAGCCGCTGCAGATGACCCAGTTCGTTGACCGTTGGGCGAATCGCGACGTACTGACGTTGCAGCCGTATCAAGTCGGTAAGCCGGTCGAGGAGTTGACGCGCGAGCTCGGCATCACCGACGTAATCAAGCTTGCGAGCAACGAAAACCCGCGTGGGCCGGGGCCAGCCGTGCACGCCGCGCTCGCGCGCGCAGCGACGACGCTGGCCCGTTATCCCGACGGCAGCGGCTATCGGCTCAAACAAGCACTCGCGCGCCATCTTGGCGTCAGCGCGCGGCAGATTTCGCTCGGCAACGGCTCCAACGACGTGCTCGAACTGGTTGCGCGCGTTGCGTTGTCGCCTGGCAACGAGGGCGTCGTGTCCGCGCACGCGTTTGTCGTCTATCCGCTCGCGGTGATTTCCCACGGCGGCAAACTCGTTACCGTCCCGGCGCGGGAATGGACGCACGATCTCGACGCGATGGCGCGCGCGATCACGGCGGCGACGCGCATCGTGTTCATCGCGAACCCGAATAATCCGACCGGTACGTGGGTACGAAGACACCCCCTGACCGAGTTTCTCGACCGCGTTCCACCGCACGTCGTCACCGTGCTCGACGAGGCGTATTTCGAGTACGTGCGGGAGGCGGACTACCCGAACGGCATCGAGCTGCTCGAGCGCTATCCGAACCTGGTTGTCACGCGCACGTTCTCCAAGGTGTACGGACTCGCCGGCATGCGCGTCGGCTATTGCGTGTCGCATCCCGACATCGCCGACCTGCTCAATCGCGTGCGTCAGCCGTTCAACGTGTCGACGCTCGCGCTCGAATGCGCCGAGGCGGCGCTCGGCGATCGCGAATTCGTCCGCACGAGCGCCGATATCAACGCCGACGGCATGGAACAGCTGCGCCGCGGCCTCGATCAACTCGGTATTGTGTACATTCCTTCAGCCGGTAATTTTCTCTGCATCGATGTGCGTCGCGCCGCGGCCCCGGTCTACGAAGCCCTGTTGCGGCTGGGTGTGATCGTTAGGCCGATCGCGGGTTACGGCATGCCGAATCATCTGCGCGTCACGGTCGGACTGCGCGAAGAGAACGCGCGCTTTCTCGACGCACTCGCGCACGTCATCTCGCACGTCAACTGATGGGTCGCCTGCTCGTCATCGGGACCGGGCTGATCGGCGGATCGTTTGCGCTGGCGATGCGCGGCGCTGGCACGTTTTCACGCATCGAAGGCCATGACGCCGACCCGAGCGTGGCGCGCAGAGCGCTGCAGCTCGGACTGATCGACGCCGTTGTCACCGATCTGAGCGCTTCAATTGCTGTGGCGGACGCGGTGTTGATCGCCGCGCCCACCGGCGCGATCGCGCCGCTCGTGCGACGAATTGTCGCGGACGTGGGGAGTCGCTCCGTGACCGTGTTCGATGCGGGGAGCGTCAAAGGCAGCGTGCTCGACGCACTGCGCCGTGACGGCGACATACCGCCGGCGTTCGTGCCGTGCCACCCGATGGCCGGGTCGGAGCGCCAAGGCCCGGACGCCGCGGATGCGAATCTCTTTCGCGGCCGCCGCGTGCTCGTGACGCCGCTGCCGAGCACCGACCGCGCGGCCATCGAACGCGTGCGTGGCTGGTGGACTGCGGCGGGCGCTGAGGTTGTCGAGACCAATCCGCAGATACATGACGAGATGGTCGCATTGACCAGTCATCTGCCGCATCTGATCGCGTACTCGTATATGGCTTGGGCGGATCAACCGCACAGCGGCGTTGTGCGCGAATTCACCGGGCCGGGTCTTGCGGATTTCACGCGCATCGCCGCGGCCGATGCGTCGATGTGGCGCGAGATCATCGCGGAGAACCAAACAGCGGTCGTCGCACAATACGACGGCTGGCTGACGTTGCTGACAGCGGCCGGGGATTTGTTGCGCGACGGCCGTTTCGACGAACTGGAACAGCTCTTTGCGCGCGCCCGCGCAGCGCGCTCCAGACTGACGGATCAATCCAGTGGTTGAGGTTCCGGTCATCGCGGTGGACGGCCCCAGCGGCTCCGGCAAGGGGACGCTCGCTGCGCGTCTCGCGCGCTCGCTGCGCTGGCATCTGCTCGACAGCGGCGCGCTGTATCGCGCCGTGGCGTGGTCGGCTCTGGCGCAGGCGACGCCGCTCGACGATGGCGCGGCGCTCGCCGAGCTGGCGCGCCGCTTGCGAGCTCGCTTCGACGTAGCCGGCGATGACGACGTCCGCGTCAGCGTCGACGCCGTCGATGTGAGCTTGCAGATTCGCGAGGAAGCGGTCGGCGTCGCGGCGTCACGCGTGGCTGCGTTGCCGCCGGTGCGCGCCGCACTGCTTCGCACGCAGCACGAATTTCGCCGTGCGCCGGGGCTCGTCGCCGATGGTCGCGACATGGGCACGGTCGTGTTCACCGACGCGTCGCTCAAAATCTTTCTCGACGCGAGTGCCGAGGAGAGGGCTCGGCGTCGTTATAAGCAGTTGAAAGATAAGGACTTGGGTGTTAGCCTCCGCGCCCTTCTCGAAAGCATCCGGGAACGCGACGAGCGAGATCGATCACGAGCGGTGTCACCGCTCATACCGGCAGCCGATGCGGTGGTGATCGACAGTTCAGCGCTTTCCATCGATGCCGTGTTCGAGAAGGTGTCGCAACTCGCATTGGAACGTGGACTGACACGCGTCCGTCACTGAGGAAATGCGCGCGAGCCTCGGATTGGGGAAAGGGTGCGTTCAGGCAAACGCCCGAACGTGAATCTAGGACAACCGATGAATCATTTGGCATGAGCGAAAGTTTTGCGGACCTCTTCGAAGAAAGCCTGAACACCATTCAGATGGCGCCGGGCGCCATCGTCACGGGTACCGTGATCGACATCGACAGCGACTGGGTCGTGGTCCACGCCGGACTCAAGTCGGAAGGTGTCATACCGCGCATTCAGTTCGTCGATGACAACGGCGACTTCAAACTCAAGATCGGCGACCAGGTCAAAGTCGCGATGGAAGTCGTCGACGACGGCTTCGGTGAGACGCGGTTGTCGCGCGAAAAAGCGCGCCGCGCCGAATCCTGGATGATGCTCGAGGAAGCGTTCGAGAAGAACGCGGTCGTCGCCGGCATCATCAACGGCAAGGTCAAAGGCGGCTTCACCGTCGACATCAACGATATCCGGGCGTTCCTGCCCGGATCGCTCGTCGACATCCGCCCGTTGCGCGAAACCGCTCACCTCGAAGGCAAGCCGCTCGAGTTCAAAGTCATCAAACTCGATCAGCGCCGCAACAACGTCGTCGTTTCACGCCGCGCGGTGCTCGAGCAGGAAAACAGCGCCGAGCGTGAGACATTGCTGTCGTCACTGCAGGAAGGGCAGGAGGTCAAGGGCGTCGTCAAGAACCTCACCGACTACGGTGCGTTCGTCGACCTCGGTGGCGTCGATGGTCTGCTGCACATCACCGATATGGCGTGGCGTCGTATTCGACATCCGAGCGAGATGGTCAATGTCGGCGATGAAGTTGCCGTCAAAATTCTGAAGTTCGATCGCGAAAAAAATCGCGTGTCGCTCGGCATGAAACAACTGGGTGACGATCCGTGGGTCGATCTGATGCGCCGTTATCCGGAAGGTGCGCGCGTGATGGCGACCGTCACGAATCTGACCGACTACGGCTGTTTCGCCGAGATTCAGGAAGGCGTCGAAGGTCTCGTGCACGTCTCTGAAATGGACTGGACCAACAAGAACATTCACCCGTCCAAAGTCGTTTCCGTCGGCGATCAGGTCGAAGTGATGGTGCTCGACATCGACGAAGAGCGGCGCCGTATTTCGCTCGGCATCAAACAGTGCCGTCCGAACCCGTGGGGCGAGTTCGCACAGAAATATGCGAAGGGTGATCGCATCAAGGGCAACATCAAGTCGATCACCGACTTCGGCATCTTCATCGGTCTCGAAGGCGGCATCGACGGCCTAGTGCATCTGTCGGATATCTCGTGGAACGAACCGGGCGAGACCGCGGTGCGCAGGTATTCCAAGGGTGAAGAGATCGAGACGCTCGTGTTGTCGATCGATCCCGAGCGCGAGCGCATTTCACTGGGCGTGAAACAACTCGACCAGGATCCGTTCACCGACTACGCGGCCGCCAATGATCGCGGTGCGATCGTCACCGGCGTCATTCAAGCCGTCGAACCGAAGGAGGCGCAGATCCTGCTCGCTGCGGACGTCATCGGCGTCTTGAAGGCATCCGAGCTGAGCGTCGATCGAGTCGAGGATGCGCGCAACGTGCTGAAGGTCGGCGATTCGATCGAGGTCAAGGTGATATCGGTCGATCGCAAGAATCGGACGATCGGCTTGTCCGTCAAGGCGAAGGACATCGAAGAGGAGCGCAGCGCCGTCAAGGAACACAAACAGAAAGAAAGCGAACGCCCCGGCCCGACGACGTTGGGTGACCTGATCAAGGCCCAGATGGATCAGGGTCAAGGCTGAGGTCCCGAGAATCATGCGGGGGGTCGAGTTGGACCCCTTCGCGGCGACCCGTCTCATTTTGGTCAATCACTTAGGTTCAACTACATGAAATCTAAGGATTTTTTTCTTGAGCAGCGCCTGTGGCTGTGATAGTTTCAAAGCCGAATCTGGCGGCATTGAACGTTTTTGCGATGACCAAATCGGAACTCATCGAACGCATCACGACACGCCAGGCGCAGTTGTCCGCTAAAGACGTCGAACTCGCGGTCAAAACGATGATCGAGCACATGGCGCAGACGTTGGCGCAAGGTCACCGGATCGAGATCCGCGGGTTCGGCAGCTTCTCGCTGCACTATCGCGCGCCTCGCATCGGCCGCAATCCCAAGACCGGCGAATCGGTGGGTCTGTCCGGGAAATACGTGCCGCATTTTAAGCCGGGCAAGGAACTGCGCGATCGCGTCAACGAGAGCCTGATCGAATTTCCGACGCCGGCCGTGCAGCACGCGCGCAAGCGTGCGGATGACTAGCGTCGGCTGACGCCGCATGCGCAGGCTTTCCCGGTGGATCTCGACGACCGCGTTCATCCTCGTGGCGGTGATCAGCGTGCTCGCCGTGATCGACAATCGCGGCGTCGTCGCGCTGCGGTTCCTCGGTTGGTCGACGCCGGAACTCAGCATCTACTGGTGGCTCGTCGCGGCGTTCGTGCTGGGTCTGGGTGCGGGCTGGCTCGGCGCCGCGGTGCGGGTCGTGCGCGTCCGCGCCGGCAACCGCCGCCTGCAGCGTGATCTGACCCGCAGCGAGACCGAACTCGCGCGCATCAAGAGCGATCCGGCAAACCCCTGATTCCCTGCTTGAACTACATGGGCTGATCCCGATTGATCAGACCGGCGCGCGCCATTTGCGCGCTATCGCGGTGTCGGAATTCGTACGCCGCTTTAGGCAGCGGCCTCTGCTGCGTGCGGCAACGCAACTCTAGAGTCATGGCTCGCCGTGATTACTGCGGCGAACACACACTCTGGAGGAATATCACGATGAATCTGCTGAATGCGTTTGTGATCGCGGCTCTGCTGATGCTCGGCGGCCCTGCATTTGCCGCCGACAAACACGCGCCGATTGCGCCGATGTCGGTCAACATCAACACCGCCAATGCGAATACGCTCGCAGTCGCGCTCGACGGCGTCGGTGCGCAGCGCGCGAAGGCGATCGTCGAATACCGCGAAGCACACGGCCCGTTTCGCACGGTCGATGATCTTGCGCAGGTGAAGGGAATCGGCGAGCGCGTGGTCGCGGAAAATCGCGCGCGTCTCAAAGTGACGGACTGAGTCCGACGAGTGTGGGGCGCGCCGCGCCCCACACCGCCTGCGTGCGTTGTCTCGTTCCAGCGCGCCGACATCCCCGAACTTGCACTCATCCAGCTACACTGAGGCATATCGGCAACCCCGCGGATTCCCGGTGTCCCTCGAGCGTCGCAAGATACTGTTCGTCGTCAACGACGCGGGATTCTTCAAGTCCCACCGTTTGCGACTCGCTCAGGAAGCGTTGTGCCGAGGCTATGAGCCCGTCGTCGTGTGCGGTGCGGCGACCGGCGAGGAAGTGCTTGCCGATTTTGGCATCCGGTGTCGGTCCTTCGATCTTTCCCGCAGCGGCTTGAACCCGCTGCGCGACCTGAATACCGTCCTCGTGTTGCTGCGCATCTATCGTCAGGAAGCCCCCGACATCGTCCATCACGTGACGATCAAGCCGGTGATCTACGGTACGCTGGCTTCACGGTTTGCCCGCGTACCGGCTGTCGTCAATGCGATTCCGGGAATGGGTTTTGTGTTCACTCAGCAAGGCTTCGCCGCGCGGGTCATCCGCAGCCTCGTGAATCTGTTGTACCGGATCGCGTTGAGTCATGACAACATGCGATTCATTTTTCAGAA
>CAYUMA010000126.1:0-21268 GCA_964445675.1 uncultured Pseudomonadales bacterium
CGTGTGTGGCGAGATAACGTGCTTCGTTCGTCGCGCCGTTGCCGCGAAAACCGATGTTGAGCTGCAGTGGATAACGCGGAAAATCGCTGATCAACGTGCGCAGGCACGCGCAGGCCCGCTGATCGAGCACGAGCCCCAGCAACGTCAGGTTGTCGCCGACATCTTCGAATTCGCCGTGTTCGATCAATTCGAGCATATCGGGATCATTCACCGCGGATTCGATCTCATCGAGTATCCAGCGCTTGTGTTTCAGCTGCTCGCGGACGTGATCGGCGCACAGCGCGTCGAGCAGCGCGTTGGCGCTGCGCAGCGGCAGCGCCTGCAGCAGATTCCAGCCGAGTTGAAACAGCCGCACGATGCCTGGGGGTGTCGCAAGAATCGTTTCGACGACTTCGGAGTGCGCGCCCGCATCGACCGGCGCGTACTCTGCGACCAGAGCGTCGAGCCCCAGGTTCGCGCATGCGAGCGCCGCGCGCGCGGCTTCGCTCTCGGTGAAGCGCGCGCCCTGATACCAGCTGCCGGCCATCAAGACGTTGGCGAGATAAATCAGCTCACCGAGCCGCGCCGCAAAAACTTCCGGGTGCGTGACCTGCAGGCGATCGAGTCGCAGCTGTAATTCGAGCGTCGGCTCGCGGGTGTTCTGCGGTCCCGCCAACAGCATCGGCGCTGCGCCGATTACGTCGGCCTGCACCAACGCCTCCGCCAACGCGCGCAGCTGCGCCGGCGACACATCGATCTCGTCTGAGTCGATCTCGTCGAGTTGCGCGGCTGTCTCGGTCGGCACCGATGCTGCGGCCGCCATCTGTTCACGCATTTGTTGAAAGTAACGCAGCGTGGTCGCGTCATATTCGCGTTGCGCAGCGAGTTCCACGCGCGACGCTTGCTTTGTGGTCTTCAGAAACACCGCGGCGAGCTGCGGCGTGACGAACCCACTGCGTTCGCGGCGCTGCTCGCGCTCGTACGTCTCGTCATCGAGCAACGCCTCGGCCGCGTCGGCGGCACCGCGCACGGTCGGCGCTGCGCAACAGCGCGCCAGAACACGCGCCAGAAACGCGGCGTCCTCGCCGTCGAGTTCGACGAGCGTGGTCCTGATGCTGTCCCATTCGTCGTCGTGCACGCCGACGACGATGTACTCACCGATCAGCTCGAACGATGCACCGCGCTCGACCAACAGGCACATCCCGCAGACGCACCGCTCCGCCTCCTGATGCTCGGCCATCACGCTTGCGTCGATGACTTCGAGCAATGGCGCGAAATTCATCACGACGAAGTTGTCGCCGAGCTCGATCAGCCGCTCCGCCGCAAACGCGGGACTCACATCGAGCATCACGTCGAGCCACTCGAGGAATTTTTCCGGCCGCAGGCGCTCCGCCTGACCGGGCGTCAGCGACTCCCACAGCGACACTTCGAACAGATCGCGCATCTGCTGCGGCGTCGTCAGCGCAATCAGGTCGCCTGCATCGTGCAGACCGACGTGCTCGATCAAGCGCTTCAACACCGGCGTCTGTAGATTGCGCACAAATCCGGGCAGCGCGGGACTGTCGGTCAACGTTTTCAACAGGTGTTGCGCGGACCGCGCCTTCGTCAGCTGTCGGGGTTTGCGCATGCCAACGCCTCATCACGCAGAACGAACGCGGCGTTGTACGCCGCGTCGATGCGCGTGAACAGTCTGGTCAGCGCGATACAACGCTGGTAGCCTGTATCCTCAATGAAACGGCGACCTCGAAGGTCGCCGTTGTTGTTTCGGACTTGGACTACGCGTGGGTTCGTCAGGCGCGGATGCGCACCGGCAGTTCGCGGATCCCGTGAATAAAGCTCGACTTCAGGTACACCGGGTCGCCGACGACCTCGATCTTCGGGAAGCGCTTCTGAATCTCTTCCCAGATCACGCGCAGCTGCATCTCGCCGAGCCGGTTGCCCAGACAACGGTGGATGCCGAAGCCAAACGACAGGTGATGGCGCGCGTTCGTTCGATCGATGATGAACTGGTTCGGATTTTCGATCGCCTCCGGATCGCGGTTGCCGGCGATGTACCACATCGCAACCTTTTCACCCTGCTTGATCGTCTTGCCGCGGATCTGCGTGTCTTGGAGCGCGGTGCGCGCCATGTGCGCGACGGGTGACTGATAACGGATGATCTCCGGAACCATGTTGGTGATCAGGCCCGGATTCGCCCGCAGCTTCGTGTACTGATCCTGGAAGCGGTTCAGCGCCAGCACGCCGCCCGAAATCGAGTTGCGCGTCGTGTCGTTGCCGCCGACGATCAGCAGCAGGATGTTGCCGAGGTATTCGTTCGGCGGCATGTTTTTCGTCGATTCGCCGTGCGCGAGCATCGAGATCAAGTCGAGCTTGTGCGGCGACTTGACGCGCTCCTGCCACACCTCATTGAAGTACGCGTAGCAGTCCCACAGCACTTTGAAGCCTGCTTCGACCGTCTCGAAATACTCCGGGTTGCCGAGGTTCGACGTGCTGTCGGACCAGTAGATCAGCTTGTGGCGATCTTCCTGCGGGATGTCGAACAGCGTCGCGAGCATCTGACCGGTGAGTTCCACCGATACGTGCTTGACCCAGTTGAAGTCTTCGTTGCGCGGCAGGGCGTCGAGAATCTTGCCCGCCCGCTCGCGGATGATCGGCTCGAGTTCCATCACCTGGCGCGGCGCGAACATCGGCGTGACGACCTTGCGCTGATGGTCGTGCTTCGGCGGATCTTCCTGAATGAACATCGGCAGGTCGAACTGCGGGTCGGGATCGGCGCCGCCACCGAGGTTGATGCCGCCGATCTTCGAATCCGACGAGAAGATCTGGTGATGCGTGTCGACATACATGATGTCTTCGAACTTCGTCAGCGACCAATACGGGCCGAACTGGCTCTTCGCGCAGTAGTGCACCGGCGCTTCGTTGCGCAGGCGTTCGAAATAGGGCCAGAACGCATCGGCCTCGAACAGATCCGGGTGGCCGACGTTGATGTCTTCGAGCGGGATCGAGTACGGGTCCTGCTTGACGTCGATCGGCCACATCGCGGCGAATGCCGCGTTCGTCATGGTGGGATCGAACGCGGGCATCGTCGCCCTGATCTGCGCCTTGATCCGTTCTTTTTTCGCTGCGATGTCGGAATCGATGCTGGAGATGGGTTTCGAGACAGTTTCGCTCATGATCGCCTTGGAGAATTCGGGGGCACGGAGTATCACACAGTGTCCACAATCGTTGAATACGGAGAACCACGATGCAGGTTTTGCTCCCATTGGCGCAGCGGATTGCCGAGTTGTTGAAAGCACGGGGCGAGACCGTCGCCGTTGCCGAATCGTCCACCGGCGGACTGATCGCCGCTGCGCTGGTCGCGGTGCCCGGCGCGTCCGCGTATTTCGTCGGCGGCGCCGTCGTCTATACCGCGGCGGCGCAGCGCGGTTTGCTCGATATTCCGCGCGAACAACTGCGCGGCATCCGCGCGTCGACCGAAACGTATGCACAACTCGGCGCCCAGACGATCCGGGCGCGGCTCGGCACCCACTGGGCGATCGCTGAAACCGGCGCCACGGGTCCGACCGGTAATCCGTACGGCGATGCCGCAGGCCATAGCTGCATCGCGGTCAGTGGCGCGATCGAGCGAGCGATCACGCTCGAGACGGGGCGCGATGATCGCGTCGATAACATGCGGGCGTTCGCGACCGCGGCGCTCGGGTTGCTGCTCGATTGCCTCGACGCCGCGCCGCCTCGATGAGTTGGATTGTCGGAGATCGCTCCGACAACGCTACTTCCCGACGAACTTCGCCGGCCGTTTTTCCTGGAACGCCGTGACCGCCTCCCGGTGATCCTGCGTCGCCATCGTCGCCTGCTCCGCCGTCAGACACAGCGGCATGATCATGCTCGAGACCGACCGCAGATACGCGTTGACGGCGATCTTCGACGCCGCGATCGCTTTCGGCGCACCGGCCGCCAGCCGCTCGGCAATTTCGAGCGCTTTCGGCATCAACTGCGCCTGTTCTTCGACGTAGAAGCTGACGAGCCCGAGTTCATATGCTTCCCGCCCCTTCACGCGATCGCCGGTCATCAGGAAATACTTCGCCTTGTTGACACCGATCAGGAACGGCCAGATCAACTGGCCGCCGTCGCCGGCACCGATCCCCATGTTCACGTGCGTGTCGGCGAACACCGCCGACGGACCGGCGACGACGACGTCGCACAGTAACGCGACATTGGCGCCGAGCCCCATCGCAAAACCGTTCACCGCGCTGATGATCGGTTTTTCGCACTCGAGGATGTGATCGACAATCTGCCGCGCCTCAGTCCACATGTTGGGGCCGTCGGGATTCGAGCCGATCGGATCGCCAGGACCAAAATCACCGCCAGCGGAAAAAGCGCGTCCCGCGCCGGTCAGCACCAGCACGCGCAGATCCCGATCATCGGCGAAGTCCCGGCTGAAGCGCGCGAGTTCGGCGTGCATGCGCCCGTTGATCGCGTTCAGCCGTTCGGGGCGATTCAGCGTCACGACCGCGATGCCGTGGTCGCGCCGTTCGATCAACATCGTCTCGTAGTTTTCCTGCCGCAGCATGGTCGTCATCCCACTGGTTTGTAGGATACGAAACATAAGGCACCGCTGCGTGAATCGCGAGGTGAATCGCGGTCGCTGGTATGATCACGCGTCACGTTGGCGGACGGAATTGTATGAGCGGTATCACAACTGCGCGGGTCATCGATCTGCATGCGCACGTGGTGCTCGAGGAAACGCTCGGTGCCGCCGGCGGCTTCGGTCCCGAGCTCGGCATGCGCGCAGGCCGGCCATTCTTCCGTGTCGGCGAATACGTGCTCGACGGCGTGCGTTATCGGGGCAGCCCGTTCATGGACACACATCTGCGCATCGCCGCGATGGACACCGTCGGTATCGACTTTCAGGTGTTATCGCCGAATCCGCTGACCTATTTTCATTTCATCGATGCGGCGACGGCGGCTGACTATTGCGCGCGCCACAACGACGCACTCGCGGCACTGGTCGCGCGGCATCCGCAACGGCTCGCGGGCCTTGCTGCATTGCCGATGCAGGATCCGGCGCGCGCGGCCGACGAAGCGCGGCGCGCGGTGAGTGAGCTCGGTCTGCTCGGCGTCGCTATCGGCAGCGATTTTGGCTGTCCGCTCGACGCCCCATCGCTGGACCCCTTGTACACAACGTTGGTAGCGCTCGACGTACCGTTGTTCATCCATCCTGCACCCGCCGGCATCGACGGGCCTGCGGGCGATCCGAATCTGAAACGATTCGATCTCGACATCGTCGCCGGCTTCGCCGCGCAGGAAACGCTGGCGGTCGCGACATTGATCTACGGCGAGGTGCTCGATCGACATCCCAAACTCGACATCTGGATCAGCCACGGCGGTGGCGCCGCGATCTTTCTGTTGGGTCGCCTAGCCGATGCCGGTCGCAAACGGGCATGGGCGCCGGCCGCGCTACGAGCCGATGGTGCATTCGAAAGCGCGCTGCAACGATTGTGGTTCGATACTCACGTCCATGCGCCGCGTTCGTTTGTCATGCTGCGCGAGATCGTCGGTGATGATCGGCTGGTATTTGGAACCAATTTCGCGGGCTGGGACCAAGGCACGAGCGGTGACGTGCGCGCCTTCGCAGGACCGTTTGCGGACAACGCGCGGCGTCTGCTCAGGCGTTCGTAAGGCCGAGACCGAGACCGCCATCGACCTCGAGTACGGCGCCGGTCGTCCACTGTGCGCACACGAGGTATTCGATCGCTTCGGCGATTTCGGCGCCGGTGCCGATGCGGCCCAGTGCGTGCAGCGGCGCCATCGCAGCGAGCCGCGCCGCCGCTGCGGCATCATCGTAGAGTCCGGCGCGCTGGTTGATTTCGGTCAGCACCGCACCCGGTACTACGCAGTTGACGCGGATGTGCTTTCCTCCGAGTTCGGCGGCGAGCACACGCGTCAACACTTCGATCGCGCCCTTGGTTGCCGCATACGGCGATGCGCCGGGGAAGGCTCGACGCGTATGGACGGAGCCGATGAAGACGATGGCGCCGCGGCGCGCTTCGAGATGCGGCGTTGCGAGGCCGCTGAGCAACATGCCGGCGATCACGTTCGTATGAAACAGCGCCATCAGCTCAACTTCGTCGAGTTCGGTCACCGGCGCGCGATACATGTTGCCGGCATTGCTGATCAACGCATCGATGCCGCCGCCATGGCGCAGCGCGGCGTCTATCAGACGCTTCCGATCGGCGGCATTCGTGACATCGGCGGCAACCGCCACGCAGTTCGCGCCGATGTCGCGCGCAACGGCGTCGATCTTGTCCTTGCGGCGGCCGCAAATCGTCACGATCGCGCCGCGCGCCGCAAAGTGCCGGGCGGTGGCAGCGCCAATTCCGGAGCCGCCGCCGGTGATCACGACCGACAGACCCGTGATGGCGCGCATCAGAGCGCGGCCACGTCGGCGTCGGTGCGCCGCAATGTCCACAACGCGGCGCGTTGCAGAAAACGGGCGTGGTCCGGTTGTTCGAACGACCGCGCATCGTGACCGAGCGCATCGTAGACAACGCGTCCCCCCGCTTCGCGCGCCCAGGCAACCGGTTGGTCGCCGACCCACAGCAACGGCCGCGCGTCGGCGGATGCGTCGAGATGGTGGTACGTCTCATCGATCAGATCGAACGCCGGCAGGTGCTGCGTGATCGGATGCGCCTCCGAGTCCGGCCGTACCGTCAGTGGTGCGAGCGGCGGATGAAACGACGTTCCCCAGCGCCAGACCGCGCCAAGCAGATCGCCCCATTCGGACCAGGTGTCGAAGCACAACGAAGCCGTATGCAGTCCCAGCAGAGCGCCACCGCCTTGCACGTGTTGCTCGAGGGCACGCCGTCCCGCCGCATCGATGGTGTACGCCCAACGGGCGCGAAAGGGCGCGTATTTTTCATGATCGAGCATCCGCCAGCGCAATGTATAGACGGTGACAAGCGAGTACTTGCGCCGGCCGACTGCAGCGAGGCCCGCGTCGACGTCTTCGGTAACTGACGAGTCGATGCCGACGTCGCGCAGCACACGGGCCAATGCCGCCGCCGATGCTTCGAACGGATGATTGATGCCGCCGGTAATGATCAGATTCGTCGCGGCCATAGTCAGGTACGCGGCAACTGCGCCAAGAGCGAATGCACAACCCCACCGTCGACGACGAGTTCGTGGCCGTTGATATACGCGGCGGCATCGGAATCCAGATACAGCACGGCGCTCGCGATATCGTCCGCGGTGCCCAGACGCTTGAGCGGTACACCGGCCGCGCGTGATGCGCGCGTGCGTGCATCCCGATAGATCGGTTCGGACATGCCGGCGTCGATAAAACCCGGCGAAATCGCGTTGACACGCACGCCCCTGGGGCCGCATTCGATCGCCATCTGCCGAGTCAGTTGTGCAATCGCCGCCTTCGTCGCGGGATACGCGCCGGCCCCGGGTCCAGGCGTGCGGCTGTTGATCGACGTGATGTTGACGATGTGGCCGGTGCCGCGCGCAAGCATGCGCCGCGCGGCCTCGCGCGAGACGACGTAACAGCCGAGCAGATTGACGCGCACGGTGAGCGCGAAGTCGCCGACCGATTGCTCCACCAGCGCGCCGAAGCGGACGATGCCGGCGTTGTTGACGACCAGATCGGGCGTCGCACCGAATGCATCGAACGCGGCGCGCACCTGATCCTCATCGGCGACGTCCGCGGTCAGCGCCACGGCGTCGGGCAAGTCGGCCGCGATTGCCGCAGTCCGCACGGGATCGATGTCGAATACGCCGACGCGGTAGCGCGCCTCGCACAGACGGCGCGCGATCGCGGCGCCAATGCCGTGCCCTGCCCCCGTAACGATCGCATGGCGCATCATCGAGCGGCACCGAACACGACTGGATACGCACCCCAGTTGCCGCGTTGGGAACTTGTATCGATACGCGGCGGTGCCGTCGAATCCGGTGTGGCCCCGTGCTGCAGCAGCGCATCGATCAACAGCGTGACGATGCCGTACATATGCGAGTCCGGGTGCGTGTCGGCGGCTGCAACGAGGCCGCCGTCGAGATCCTTGCCAAGGCACATGTGGACACCGACACCAAACGTCAATCCGGACGGATGTGCCGGCCGCGCAGGCGCCGCACGATACGGATCGAATCGATCGGCATCGGCGCCGAAGACTGCGCAATCGCGGTTGGCCGCGGCGAGATCGAGCACCAGGCGGTCTTCGCTGCGCAGTGTCGCGCCCGCTTGAAGTTGCAATGGCGTTGTAGCCCGGCGCCATGCAACCGGACTTGCAGGGTGCAGACGCAGGCTTTCGTGCACGGCCCGTTGCAACAACAGTCGATCGCCGCTGAGCCGTGCACGATCGTCGGGGTGGCTCGTGCACCAGGTAAACAGTTCGTGCAGCGTATGCACCATCGCATTTGCGGTGCTGTGAGATCCGGCCTGCAGATAAAACGCGATCTCACGGCGCAGTACGTCGTCGGGCAGCGGCAACCGGTCCTCGTTGCGCAGCAACACCGTCAGCACATCGCGCGGCAACGCCTGCTCATCGATGCGACCCGCAGCGAAGTCGTTCAGCAACGCGCGGCGGCGAGCGATCGACGGAATCAGAAACTGTCCATCAAAACGCGCCAGCGCAGCGTGAACTTCGGCGCGGACGGTCGCGTGATCGCGCGTCGAATGCACCAGCGTTGCGCCTTCGCTGAATTTTTTCACCAGTTCGAGCAGCGCCGAGGTTTCGCCCGGTGAGCGCTGCGGCCGATCGATGCCGGCGAAGTCGGCAGTCAGGTTCATCGTCACGCGATAGCCGAAATCGACGAGGTCAACACGGCCGGCCGCGAGCAGCGGCGCCAGCGCGTCGGCGAGGGTGCGGGGAAACACGTCGTGTTCGTAGTGGCGGAGGAAGTCGCGGCGAAACACCCGCAGTTCCAGATGGCGGCGCGCTTTGTGTGCCTCGCCGTGCAGCGTCAGCAGCACGTCGTCCATCACCACACCACCGGCGTCGTACAGCGCCTGCACGAGCTGCGGATTGCACAATGCACGATAGACGTCGTGATACGCGGCGAGGCGATACTCGGTCATTCGAGCAGCACCGGATAGCGGCCCCAGAGGTCGCGCGTGGTGGTCGCGTCCTTCGTGGGTGCATCCGCGGCATCCGGACGTACACGATGCGCGAGCAGCGCTCGCACGATCATCGCGACGGTGCCGTAGTGGTGCTGCACGGGATCGGTGTCCGGTTTCGGCAGCACACCGGCGGCCAGATTCAACCCGAGACACGCGTGCATGCCGAGGCCGAACGACAAGCCGTAAGGACTCTGACCCTTCTGCAGCGGACGGTGCGGATTGAACGCCGCCGCATCATCGCCAAAAGCCGCCGTATCACGATTGGCAGTGTGCAGATCAATCGTCACCTCGTCGCCCGCCGCGGCGTTGCGCGCGTCGGGCAGCGCGACCGGGCACAACGCACGCCGGGCGGCCACCGGACTCGACGGATGCAGCCGGATCGACTCGTGCACGCAGCGCTGCACAAACAGCGGATCGCTCTCGAGGCGCGCGCGATCGTGCGGATGCAGCACGCACCACGTGAACATCTCGTGCATCGCATGCGACAGCGTGTGGATCGAGGTGTGCGCGCCGGCGAGCGCGAAGAACGCGATTTCGCGCAGCGTGACATCGCGTTCGAGGTCGATGCCGTCCTCGTTGCGCAGCAGCACCGTCAGTACGTCGCGCGGCAGCGCGGCCTCGTCGATGGCGCCGGCGGTGAACTGTTCGAGCAACAGACGGCGCCGCTCGACCGACGGCGTGAAATAGTCGCGATCAAAACGCGCCAGTGTCGCAACGGTTTCGCGTCGCGCCGCAGCACGGTCGTCTTTGTAGTGAGCCAGCGTTGCCGCGCGGCCGAAGATACGCAGCGTCGCGACCAGATCTTCGGTTTCCCGAGGTGACCGGGTGGGGCGATCGATGCCGGTGAAGTCGGCGGTCAGATTGACCATCACGCGGTAGCCGAAGTCGACCAGATCCATACGTCCGGCGGCAAGCAACGGCGCCAGCGTTTCGGTGAGTGTTGCCGGAAATACGGTGGTTTCGTAGAACTTGAAAAAGTCACGCCGGAACACTTTTGATTCGAGATTGCGCCGTGCCTTGTGCTCGTCGCCGTGCAGATTCACGAGCACCCGATCCATGATCACGGCGCCTTCGTCGTACAGCGCCTGGCGCAGGTCGCGCTGACGCAATGTCTCGGCGGCGCCGGCATAACGGTCGATCGTGAATTTATTCATAGCCATCGCGCGTATCTGCGCGCATCAGGATCCGCTGAGAGTACGCCGACACACGCCAACCGCTGATCGGTTTACGCGGCGGATCACGATCGGTCAGATCGATCGAGCGGCCGCCGAGGAACACCTGCCTGATGCGCTCTCGCTGGCCGAGCACGCCGACGTTGCGCGACGGATCACCGTCGATCAGCAACAGATCGGCGAGTTTGCCGGGCGCGATGTGCCCAACGTCGCCGTCGAGGCGCAGCGCGCGGCTGCATTCGAAGGTTGCGCAGCGGATGGCCTGCAGTGGCGTCAATCCGAGCGCGTCGACGAAGACCTCGAGTTCGCGGTGATGCCACTCGCCGTACGGCGTCAGTGAAAAACCGCTTTCAGTGCCGCACAACAACGGCACGCCCGCGTCGTAGGCGCGGCGCAGCATCGGCGCGCTGGCGTCGATTTCGCGGCGGAAAATCTCCATCAGGACCGGGTCCGCGCCGACGCGATCGCCGTATTGCGCCAGATTTGCCTGGAACGCAAACGTCGGCACCAACGGCACCTTGTGTTCGACGACCAGCTCCAGTGTCGGCTCGTCCATGAACGTGCCGTGCAGGATCATGTCGAAGCCGGCCCTGACGGCGTCGCTGATGCTCTTCGCACTGCGGCAGTGGCCGGTGACCGGAATGCCGAGTTCATGAGCGGTATCGCAGATCGTGCGCAGTTCAGCGTACGAAAACGCCTGGATTTCGCCGAGTTTGCGTTGCCGCGGAATCAGCCCCGTGACGTGCACTTTGATCCAGTCGACGCCGAGCTTGATCTGGCGGCGTACTTCGATGCGCATCTCGTCCTGGGTACGCACGATGTGGGCGTAGCCGCGCCGACCCGTGTCGGGAATCAGATAGCCGGCAGTGCCGCCGACGGATGTCAGCAACGCGTTGCCGCCCGTTGCCATCCGCGGACCTTCGATCACGCCTGCGTCGATCGCGTCACGCAGATCGACACCGAGATCGAAAATACAATCGGCGTCCAGAAAACCGGTGACGCCGGCGCGCAGCAGTTTTTTGACGTTGCGTGCCGCGACGATCGCGGCCAGACCTTCGCGCCGGTGGAAAAACAGTTCGTCGTTCGAACTCGGCTCGTCGAACGTGATGTGGCAGTGTGCGTCGATCAGGCCCGGCATCAGCGCCAGGCCGCGCGCATCGATGCGCTGCGCCTTTGCGAGAACGTTGGGATCGAAGCCTGCAATGTCACCGACCGCGGCGATACGCTCCCCGTCGATCAATACCGCTGCCTCGAACGGTTCCGCGCCGGTGCCGTCGATGACGCGGGCGTGTTCGATCAGCGTCACGCTCACTGGCGTGCTCGAACCGCGCGCCAGACGCGCTCCGGTGTGGCCGGCATGTCGAAATGTTCGATGCCGAGCGCGTCGGTGAGTGCATTGATGAAGGCGGGCGGCGCGCCGATCGCGCCGGCCTCGCCGCAGCCTTTGATGCCGAGCGGGTTCGACGTGGACTTCGACTCGGTGAACGCGACCTTGAAGCTCGGCAGGTCGTCGGCGCGCGGCATGCAGTAATCCATATACGACCCGGTCAGCAGCTGCCCGGACTCGGGATCGTAGACGGTGCGTTCGAGCAGCGCCTGACCCAGACCCTGCGCGAGTCCGCCGTGGATCTGCCCTTCGACCACCATCGGATTGACCAGCGCGCCGAAGTCGTCGACCGCCGCAAAATCCACCACCGTCACGACCCCGGTCTCCGGATCGACTTCGACCTCGCAGATGTGGCAGCCGGCCGGAAACGTAAAATTCGGCGGATCGAAGAAGCAGCCTTCTTTGAGGCCCGGTTCGATCTCGCTGGTCGGAAACACGTGCGCCGTGTAAGCCGCCAACGCGACTTCGGCGAACTTCAATGCCTGGTTCGTCGCGGGCGACGTGAACACGCCGTCTTCGAAGCGCACGGTGTCGGCATCGACGTGCATCGCGTACGCGGCGATGCGGGTGGCTTTTGCGATTACCTTGTCGGCCGCCAGCGAAACCGCCGACAGGCCGACCGGACCGGAACGTGAACCATAGGTGCCCATGCCGAACTGCACCTTGTCGGTGTCCCCGTGGATCACTTCGACGTCGTCCACCGCAATTCCGAAACGATCGGCGACCAGCTGCGCATAGGTTGTTTCGTGGCTCTGGCCGTGTGAGTGGCAGCCGGTCAGTACCTCGACACTGCCGGTCGGGTTGACACGCACTTCGGCCGATTCCCATAAGCCGCTGCCGGCGCCGAGCGCACCGAGTTTGGCGGACGGACCGACACCGGCGGCCTCGACATAGTTCGCGATACCGATGCCGCGCAGACGACCGCGCTGGGCCGCGGCCGCGCGGCGTGCCGGGAAGCCGGGGTAGTCGATCAATTCGAGCGCTCGATCGAGCGACGCCGCGTAGTTGCCGACGTCGTACTCCATTTCGACCGGCGTCTGATACGGAAAATGGCGGATAAAATTGCGCCGGCGCAATTCGGCCGGATCGATACCGAGTTGCCGCGCGGCAACCGCGACGAGCCGTTCGACCACGTAACTTGCTTCGGGCCGGCCGGCACCGCGATACGCATCCACCGGCGCCGTATTCGTATAAACCGCATCGACTTCGGCGTAGATCGCCGGGATCACGTACTGACCGGACAGTAACGTCGCGTACATATACGTCGGAATCAGCGAGCCGAACGTCGACAGATACGCGCCCATGTTCGCGGTCGTGTGGACACGCAGGGCCGTGAAGCGATGCTGCACATCGAGCGCGAGTTGCGCGTGCGTGACGTGGTCGCGGCCGTGCGCGTCGCACAGGAACGCCTCGCTGCGCTCCGCAGTCCATTTGATCGGGCGGCCGATCCGTTTTGCCGCCCACGTGCAGACGACTTCCTCCGCATACTGGAATGCCTTCGAACCAAAGCCGCCGCCGACATCTTCGGAAATGACGCGGATTTTGTGTTCCGGTGCGATGCCGCTGATCGCCGACAGCATCATGCGGATGCCGTGTGGGTTCTGGCTCGCCAGATACAGCGTGTAACGGCCGGTGCCTAAGTCGTACGCGGCATTGCACGCGCGCGTCTCCAGCGCATTCGGCACGAGCCGGTTGTTGATCAGGTCAACGCGGGTGATGTGTGCGGCGGCGGCAAAAGCCCGCTCGACGGCGCCGCGGTCGCCGATCTGCCACTCGAACGCCAGATTGCGCGGCGCGATGTCGTGCAGCACAACAGCGTCGTTGGTGCGGGCGCGCAGTGCATCGACGACCACCGGCAATTCATCGTAGTCGACGACGACCGCTTCGGCTGCCAGCTTCGCAGCGCCGATCGATTCGGCGACGACAACCGCGATCGCCTCGCCCGCGTAACGCACCCGCTCAATCGCCAACGGCAGGTGTTCGCCAACACGCATCGGCGAACCGTCCTTCGAGTGGATCATCCAGCCGCACAGCAGCGGTCCAAGGCGATCCGCGGCGTAGTCGGCGCCCGTCAGCACGCCGAGCACGCCCACCTGCGCGCGTGCAGCGGCGGTGTCGATCGAGCGGATCCGCGCATGTGCGTGCGGCGAACGCACGAATATCGCGTAACTCTGGCGCGGCAGTGTGACGTCGTCGGTGTAGCGTCCATGCCCGGTGATGAAGCGCAGGTCTTCTTTCCGTTTGACCGACGCGCCGAACGATCGTGGTTTTGCGACTGTATTCATGACGTTCTCCCTGGGTGGAGATCATACACAGCGAACAGCGCGTTCATGACCGCGTACGCAGAGAGACTGTCTGGATTCATCTCAAAGGGCCTCGACCGCACCGCTTGCGAGACTCTTGTGGATCGCGACCAGCGTCCTGGTGCACTCGATGCCGTCCGCGAACGGCACGCGTGTACGCCCCTGGCCGTCCATCGCGCGCAGGAACGCACCAAGTCTCACGCTGTCCCACGACAAGGTTGGCGGGTAATGCACGCGCGATGCTGCGACCTTGATGTTCTGCAGCGTGTTGTCGATATCGATCACGCCTTTGCTACCGAGGATTCGATACGTGAATTCGATGCCGCCCGGCCATGACTCGGGCAGGATCCACGCCGCTTCGAATACGCCGTCGGCGCCATCCTCGTACTGCACCACCGCGTGAACCCAGTCATACGTGTCGACGCCGAGTGCCGCGAGTTGCCCCTTGCTCCCCGATCCAAAGACGCGCAGCGCCCGCTTCTTGCCCAACCAGTATGCAAGGTCGAGGCAATGCGACATCAAAAACCATGCGGACGTCGTCGAACCCGCCCACTTCAGGCGGTCGCGCGGCGAGGCGATCGGATTGTTGAGCCGCACGTTGAACGAACGCACGTCGCCGATCTCACCCGCATCGATCGCACGATTTGCGCTCACGAACGGCGGGTTCCACCGATTCGAGTAGTTGACCTCGGCGTACACCCCGGCGCGCGTGACCGCATCGAGCATCCCCTGCGCGTCCTCGTTAGTCGTTGCGAGCGGCTTTTCGACCAGGATCGCGACGCCTTCGCGCGCGAGGGTTTCCACCGGCGCCCGATGCAGCGCATCGGGTGTAGCCACGTACGCGGCATCGGGACGCGTCGAATGAATCGCCGCCGAAAGATCATCGAACGCGGCAACGCCGAGGGCGTCTGCCGCGGTGCGCGCACGCTGTACATCGATGTCGACGATGCCGACCAGTTCTGCCTCCGGCACCCGTCCAGCGGCGATCATGCGGGCATAGCCGCCACCCATCGTGCCGCTGCCGACAACAAGAACCCGCTTGCGTGACATTGCACCGCCTCAATCGGTTGACGCGGCGAGTTTACACAGTTGCGCTCAGCTCGCTGCACCTCGTAGTACGAAGCGCGGGCGATACGAACCGTTGGCGAGCAGCGCGCGGTACCGCGCTTCGAACTCTTGTGCGTAACGCCGCGTCGGGCCATTGCGACGATCCGGATCTGCGCTCGGATCGTGAGCCTTCGGGTAATGGCTGTAGATCATCAGCCGCCGCGGTAACCCCGAGCGGTTCGGCAGCGAGTCGTGCACCAGCTTCGAGTGGAACAGCATGACCGAACCGGCCGGAGCATCGAGCGGCACGCGTTGCGCCGCATCGAAGAAGCCGGGTGCGACAACGCCGGAGCCTGACGCGGGATCCGGATCCGCCATCGGCACGTCCAACCGATGGGAACCGCAAATCACGCGAATCGGTCCGCGCCCCGCACAATCATCGATCGCAACCGCAGACGACAGAATCGTGTCGGGATAGCCCTGCATGCGGTAGTAGCCCCAGTCGTGGTGCAGCGGAAAGCCTTCGAGTCCGACTTCGGGGTTGAACGACGATCGACGCAGGTGCGCGAGGTCGAGGCCGCGCACACTTGCCGACTGCTTGAAGTTGAGCTTCTCCTCCATCAACACCGGTTCGTCGCGCATGATCTGTCGCATCGGCGCGATGAGCCGCTCGTCGTTTGCGACCGCCGCGATCACGTCGCTCAGATCGTTCACGGGTTGGATCTTGCGCAGCGTCAGCGTGCCATCATCATCGATGCGCGCGTCCATCCGCGGGTAACGTCGGCCGAGGGCAACGGTTGCGTTCACGGCGAGCTCGAAGATCACATCGGCGGCGTCCCGCAACCGCGCGAGCTCACTCGCCGCGAACAGGCTCGGCAGCACGATGAAGCCGTCGCGGTGAAACGCGGCGAGTTGGGAATCCGTCAGTGGCTGGTGCATGGCGTCTCGAATAGAAGGCAGAGTATTGCCCGACGGCACGCGAACGGGAAGCGGGTGAATTCAGCGGACTTGCCGTTGGCAACGGCGCGTGCTGGTTCAGGGCGCCGCCGTGCTTGCAGATGCCTGCCGCGCCATGTTCGGATCGAATCCTCGATAACTGGAGAGCACCTCAGTGGAACTGCCGCAACACGGACGACCCGTCGCCGACGTCATCGCCGAACTCGCCGACAAACGCCGCAACGACGTGCGTTGGGAGGACGGCCGCGCGTTCGGCATGATCTACAACGGCGGACCGAGCGTGCATGCGGTGGCCGAGCAGGGAGCCCGCCTCTACCTGCACGAAAACGCGCTGAACACCGCCGCATTTCCATCGCTCGGCGCGATTCAAGCCGACGTCGTCGGCTGGACCAGCGGGCTGCTGCACGGACCCGCGACCGCGGCCGGATTCCTGACGAGCGGCGGCACCGAATCGATCCTGTGCGGCGTGCTCGCGGCGCGTGAACGCGGCCGTGCGGAACGTGGCATCACTGCGCCCGAAATGGTGCTGCCCGAAAGCGCACACGCGGCATTTCACAAGGCGGCACACCTGTTTGGCATCAAGGTGCACAAAACCGCGGTGCGCGCTGACTGGACCGCTGACGTCGCCGCAATGGCGCAGGCCGTTAATAACAACACGGTGTTGCTCGTCGGCTCGGCGCCGCAATATCCGCAGGGCGTCATCGATCCGATTCCGGACATCGCGCTACTGGCGGGAACGGTCGATGCGAACTGCCACGTCGATGCGTGTATGGGCGGTTTTGTGCTGCCGTTCGCAGAGCTGCTGGGCCGGCAGGTTGCGCCATGGGATTTTCGCGTCGACGGCGTGCACTCCATTTCCGCCGACGTTCACAAACTGGGCTACGCGCCGAAGGGTGTCTCGGTGATCCTGCACCGCACGAAGGAGCTGCGGCGTTATCAGACGTTCGTGTTCGACGGCTGGCTCGGCGGCTTTTACGCGTCGCCGAATCTGCAGGGCACGCGTTCCGGATTGCCGATGGCGGCGGCATGGGCGGTCATGCAGCACCTCGGCGTGGAAGGCTACGTCGCATTGACGCGCGCCGCGCTCGACAACGCCGATCAGCTGCGCGCCGGCATTGCGGCGATCGACGGCGTTCGGGTACTTGGCCATGGGCAGTTCCACCTGGTCGCGATGGCGGGCGATCCGGCCGTCAGCCCCGCGGTCGACGTCTTCGCAGTCGGCGATGCACTGCGCGCGAAGGGCTGGTTCCACGATCGCCAGACGCCGCCCGATTCGCTGCATTCGTCCGTCAGCAACAGCAACACCGGCGTGATCGATCAATACCTCGTCGACCTGCGCGCCTGTGTGGAACAGGTGAGGGGCATCCGCGGTGACGATCGCTCCACCAACTATGCAACGCTCGAGTAGTCGACGGACGCGCTAACTACACGCGGCGCATGACCGACCGGGCCCGCGGCGGCGCTCATCGCACGGCCTCCGCGCGGGGCCGGATGTCGGATTCGGCGAGCACGTACGGCGCGTGCTCCTCGACCTCGCAGTACAGATGCTGGAAGTGCCAGCGGCCCGCGAGCCGCACATACCGTTCGCGGTACCAGCCGATGATGCGCCGGTATTCGAGACTGCGATCGCGCCGGTACGCCGTGTACAACATGATCAGCCGCCAGTGGCCGGTCGCGCGGTCCCCGTCGACGTCGATGATCGGGTTGATCGCGTGGTGTCCGGAATTGCGGATCGTGCCGCTCGCACCGATGCCGCCGAGCAGCGCCTTGATCGCTGCGCGACCTTCGGCGCGGCCGACGCCGGTCGCTTCCCACACCGCGTCGTCCGCGAACAGCGGCCCGAGCAGTTCGGGATCGTGCGCCGCGTCGCACGCCGCGCAATAGCGCGCCTTCAGCTTGCGGATCTCTTCGATGTCCTCGAGTACGCGCACGCGCGCTTCGATATCGGATGTGCTCATCGTCCGTGCTCCTGACCATTGACGCTCATCATCGTCCTCCCCGGAACCCCCGCCTTCATCGCGCCGCGCGTCCGTAGATGCCCGCCAGATCGAGTCGCGTGCGGATGCCGGGCTGCGCCGCACAGACGTGCGGGATCGCGTTCACCGCGTGCATCGCGGTCGCGAGCAGACCGTCGGAGACCCAGTTGCCGTCGAGCGCGATCGACAATCGCGGCGTGCCTTCGATCGTCACCGTGTGTTTGCCGGTCGGCCAGTCTGGCGCAACCGATCGATGCATCCGCCATACCGTCTCGTGTTCGATGCGCACCTCACCGCCCGCGCGGCCCGACCATTTCCAGCGCTGTCCCGCGACCGTGCCGGCTTCGACGACGCCGGCGGCGGTCGCCAGGCGCTCGGTCGCGGTCGCAATCTCACGCGTATCGACGATGTCGTCGAGTACGAGCCCGATGCCGTCTGCGATCAGCTGGATGCTCTCGGCGAACAGGCCGTTCAGCCAGCGCCGCCTCCGTTCGCCGTCGCGCTCGAAACGCTCGAGCGACGCGCCGAAACCCATGCTGCCGAACATGATCTCCGGCGACGGGTAGAACTCGAAGTTCGTGATCTCGCGCACGACGATGCGTTCGATGTCGCGCGACAGCGCGCTCATCGTCAGCGGCAGCACGTCGCCCATCCACCCGGGGTTCAGGCCGGTCGAGTGGAAGGTGCTGCCACCGCGGCGGCACGCCGTCTCGATCCGCTCGACCAGCCGCGCCCCGTGCACCTTCGGATGTAGATAGCCGACGACGGTGATCACGTTCTTGCCGTGTTCGAGCAGCGCGCAGATGTCGTCGACGTCCTTGAGCTCGGCTTCCCCGTACACGAGTGAGGCAAGCGGCGCGTGAATGACGACGTCGGCGGTGCTGTGCAACACGGCGTCGACGTCGCCGGTGGCGCGTACGCCGAGCGCCGCCACTCCCAACAGCTCACCGATGTCGCGGCCGACCTTCGCCGGCGATGAAGTGTGCAGCCCGACGATCTCGCAATCGTCGCGGCGCATCACCGCGAGCGCGGCGTTGCGGCCAACCGTACCGCTCGCCCATTGAAAGACTTTGTGCTTCATCTCGCGTCGTCTCCCGGAGGCTCCCAACCACGGGGCCAAGGCCCGAGCGTCGCATCCCTTGCGTTCGCTTGGCAAGGCGTCGAACCTTCGCACTTCCCGACACGACGGCGTGTCCCGACCCAGGAGCATGCGATGAGTTGGCTCGGTTCGGTCACTGCACCCACCCCGTTCGAAGCCGCGCTCGGCCACCGGCCGGAACTGCTCGCCCGCTACCGCGCGTTCTACACGACGCTGTTCAAAGAGTCGCGTGTACCGAGCCGCGTACTCGAACTGTGCCGGCTGCGCGTCGCCGCGATTCACCACTGCGCCGCCGAGTGGCGCATCCGCGACACGCGCGTTGCGCTCACCGACGACGAGTTAGCAGACCTTGCGCGCGGCGAGTTCGCACGGTTCGACGGCGTCTAGCGCGCGGCCCTCGAGATCGCGCAGCGGATGCCGTATCAGCAGCACGCGATCGACGATGCCCAGGTGGCTGCGGTACAGGCCGCGCTCGGTGCCGCCGGTGCAGTCGCGCTGCTGACGGCGATTGCGTTCTTCGACGCGACGTGCCGGCTCAAGCTCGTTCTCGACGTCGATGCACAGGCGGTCGCCCTCGAGCGGCCGCCGCTGCGCGACGGCGCCCTCGTCTGAATCCGTTTCGGCAACTTGATCCGCAGAAGGAGAACGACATGTCCAACAAACCCAGAATTGCCTCCGCGGTGCCGGGCCAGCCGGCGCACTTCGGTACGTTGTTCGCGCACACGCCCGACGTGCTCGCAACGTTCGGTGATCTGTACGCCGAGTTCTGGCAGCGCGGCGTGGTCGGCGTGGATCTCAAGGAAATGACGCGGCTGCGCAACGCGCGCGTCACGGACTGCGGCTTCTGACGACGCGTGCGCTTCGACTCCGCCCGTGCGGCGGGGCTGACGGAAGAGAAGGCCGACCGCATCGTCGACGGCTACGAACGAACACTGCCGGAACGCGAGACGGCGGCGCTCGAACTGACCGACGCGATCATCGGCGTGCCGAAACTGCTCGACGCGGCGGTGCGCGCTCGATTGCGCGCGCACTTCAGCGACGCCGAGATCGTCGAACTCGCGCTCGGCGTCGGCTTGTTCCTCGGCATGTCGAAGGTGCTGATCAACCTGGGCCTCGAGCCCGAGTCGATGCCGGTCACGGTGCTGCCGACACCGGGGAGCTCGTGAGGGCGGTGCAGCGAAATCTGGCATCGGCGCGCCATCGCGGCGACACTTCCATTGCCCACCACGAGAGGACATCCGCGTGACGACGCTCGGCACCTATCCGCTCTTTCAGCAGGCGTACCTGGTCAACGATCTCGAGACCTCGATCCGCCAATGGAGTTCGTTGTTCGGCGCCGGACCCTTCGTGCTGACGCACCACCACAAGACCGAACGCTTCACGTACCGCGGCACGAATCAGGAGGCCGACGTCTCGTACGCGTTCGGCTATCTCGGCGACACGATGATTCAGTTCATCCAGCAGCACGACAACACGCCGTCGATTTATCGCGAGATGTACAACGAGGGCGAAGAGGGGTTCCACCACGTCGGCGTGCTGGTGCACGACTGGGCGGCGGAACGCCAGCGGCTGCTCGACATGGGCTTCGAGATCGCTTGCGAACTGTGGGCCGACAACGTCAATGCCGCGTATTTCGACACGCGCAAGGTAAACGGCTGTTTCACCGAGATTCACGGCGACCCTCCGCACATTCTGGGCGCGTTCGCGACGTGGCGGCGCGCGCACGAGCTGTTCAAACCGGGCGATGATCCGATCGTGCGCCGCAGATGAACGCAGTGACGTGATGGCTGCGGCGCACGGCAAACTGCTCGACGGCAAAGTTGCGCTCGTGACCGGCGCCGCGGTCGGGCTCGGCAACGCGTTCGCGCGCGCTCTAGCCGCCGAAGGTGCGCGGCTCGTTGTGTGCGACGTGCGCCCGGAGGTCGAACAGCTCGCGCGCGACGTCGGCGCACTGGCGCTGACGGCCGACGTGTCGCGCACCGACGACGTGCGGCGGGTCATCGCTGCTGGGCGCAGCGAGTTCGGCCGCATCGACGTGCTCGTCAACAACGCGGGTGTATGGGGCGGTTCGCTGCAGAGCGATCCGCTCGACAAAACCGCGCGGGACTACGACGCGCTGATCGGCACGAACCTGAAGGGCAGTTTCCTGTTCGGCCGCGCCGTCATACCGCTGATGATCGCGCAGCGCGGCGGTGACATCGTCAACATCTGCACCGACCACGTGCAGACGTGT
>CAYUMA010000127.1:0-11953 GCA_964445675.1 uncultured Pseudomonadales bacterium
TGCGGGTCCCACTGAGCGATCATCTGGCCCGCGTCGACATGTTCGTTTTCGCTGACCGAGATGACCGCGCCATACGGAAGCTTATAGCGTTCACGCTCGCGACCCTGCGAGTCGGCGATCGCGATCTCGCCGGAGCGAGACACCGCAACCAGTTCGCCGGATTCACGTTGTACCGTTTTCAGGTTGTGCAGGCGGACCGCGCCACCATGTTTGACCTGAATGTTGTCGATCGCCGTTGCGCGTGACGCCGCACCACCAATGTGGAATGTCCGCATCGTCAACTGAGTGCCAGGCTCACCGATCGACTGCGCCGCGATCACGCCGACCGCTTCGCCGACATTCACGAGATGGCCGCGCGCAAGGTCTCGTCCATAACACGTTGCACAGACCCCATGACGCGTTTCACACGTGATTGGCGAGCGAACCACCAACTCGTCGACGCCGAGTGTTTCCAGCTGCTCGACCCACGCTTCATCCAGCATGGTACCGGCGGGCATCAGCAGCGTCTTGCCATCCGGCGCATGCACGTCGTTCGCCACGACACGGCCGAGCACGCGAGCCGCCAACGGCTCCACGACGTCGCCACCTTCGATGAGCGCACTGATATGCAGGCCCGTACGCGCACCACAATCGATTTCGGTGACTACGAGGTCCTGCGCCACGTCGACCAGTCGACGCGTGAGGTAACCGGAGTTCGCGGTCTTCAACGCGGTGTCCGCTAGGCCCTTGCGAGCGCCGTGCGTCGAAATGAAATACTCGTTGACCGACAGCCCCTCACGGAAATTGGCAGTGATCGGCGTTTCGATGATGCTGCCGTCCGGTTTGGTCATCAAACCGCGCATACCCGCCAGCTGACGAATCTGTGCCGGTGATCCCCGCGCTCCCGAGTCCGCGTAGATAAAGACCGAGTTGAACGATGCCTGGTCTTCGTCATTACCCTGACGATTGACGACACGCTCCCTCGAGATGCCGTCCATCATCGATCGCGCGACCAGATCGTTCGCGCGCGACCAGATATCGACAACCTTGTTGTACTTCTCGCCCTGCGTCACCAGACCGGATGCGTACTGGGACTCGATCTCTTTAACTTCCGCCTCGGCGTCGCCGATGATCTTCGCCTTCGCTTGCGGGATGACGAAATCCTCGACGCCGATCGACGCACCCGATGCAGTCGACTGAGCGAAGCCGGTGTACATCAGCTGGTCAGCGAATATCACCGTTTCCTTCAAGCCAACGTTGCGATAGCACGCGTTGATCAATCCGGAAATCGATTTTTTGTCCATCGGTTTGTTGACAAGGCCAAACGGCAACTGCTTTGGCACGATCTCATACAGCAGCGCACGACCGACAGTTGTGTCGACGAGCGATCGCTCTTCACGGACGTTGCCGTCGTCGTCGGTGACGTGCTCAATGATGCGGACCTTGACCCGCGCATGCAGCGATGCCATGCCCGTGCGATAGGCACGAAGCACTTCAGCCGCGTCGGCGAAGTGCATGCCTTCGCCCTTCGCGTTGACTCGATCACGCGTCATGTAATACAGGCCGAGCACGACGTCCTGCGACGGCACGATGATCGGCTCTCCCGAGGCCGGCGATAAGATGTTGTTCGTCGACATCATCAGCGCACGCGATTCGAGTTGGGCTTCCAACGTCAACGGAACGTGAACCGCCATCTGGTCGCCGTCGAAGTCGGCGTTGTATGCCGCACACACCAACGGATGCAGCTGGATCGCTTTGCCTTCGATCAGCGTCGGTTCAAACGCCTGGATCCCGAGGCGGTGCAACGTCGGCGCGCGGTTCAGCAGAACCGGATGTTCACGAATGACCTCGGCCAGGATATCCCAGACCTCGGCGGTCTCGCGCTCGACCATCTTCTTGGCAGCCTTGATCGTCGTTGCGAGTCCACGCGATTCGAGTTTGCCGAAAATGAACGGCTTGAACAGTTCCAGCGCCATCTTCTTCGGCAGTCCGCATTGATGCAGCTTCAGTGTCGGCCCTACCACGATGACCGAGCGACCCGAGTAGTCGACGCGTTTGCCGAGCAGGTTCTGGCGGAATCGCCCTTGCTTGCCCTTGATCATGTCGGCCAGCGATTTCAGCGGACGCTTGTTCGAACCGGTGATCGCGCGGCCGCGACGACCGTTGTCGAGCAACGCATCCACCGCTTCCTGCAGCATGCGTTTTTCGTTCCGTACGATGATGTCGGGTGCATTGAGATCGAGCAGGCGCTTCAGGCGGTTGTTCCGGTTGATCACGCGGCGATACAAGTCATTCAGATCCGATGTCGCGAACCGCCCGCCGTCGAGCGGCACCAACGGGCGCAAGTCCGGCGGCAACACCGGCAACACCGTCATGATCATCCAATCGGGGTTGTTGCCCGAATTGACGAACGCTTCCATCAGCTTCAAGCGTTTGGACAGCTTCTTGATCTTCGTCTCGGAGTTGGTCGCGGGAATTTCTTCGCGCAGTCGCGCGATCTCCTCGCTGATATCCTGCGCCTTCAGCAACGCCTGAATCGCTTCTGCCCCCATCTTCGCGGTGAACTCGTCACCGAACTCCTCGAGCTTCGCGTAGTACTCCTCATCGGTCAGCAATTGGCCTACGTCGAGGTCGGTCATCCCGGAATCGACGACGACATAGGACTCGAAGTACAACACCCGTTCGATGTCGCGCAGCGTCATGTCGAGCAGAAGTCCGATACGCGACGGCAATGACTTCAAGAACCAGATGTGCGCCACCGGGCTCGCGAGCTCGATATGGCCCATGCGATCGCGGCGTACCTTGGTCAGCGTGACTTCGACGCCGCATTTCTCACAGATGACGCCGCGGTGCTTCAAGCGCTTGTACTTGCCGCACAAGCACTCGTAGTCCTTCACTGGCCCGAATATGCGCGCACAGAACAAACCGTCGCGCTCGGGTTTGAACGTACGATAGTTGATCGTCTCCGGCTTTTTGACCTCACCGAATGACCAGGATCGGATCAAGTCCGGCGACGCGAGCCCGATGCGCAACGAATCAAACTCGTCGACGCTTCCTTGAGATTTGAGAAGATTCAGTAGGTCTTTCAATGTCTCTCTCCGTTGTATGCGTTCGGTCTCACTCGCTTTCCAACTCCATATCGATCCCCAGCGACCGCACCTCTTTCAACAACACGTTGAACGACTCGGGCATGCCGGGATCCATACGGAAATCACCGTCGACGATGTTCTTGTACATCTTGGTCCGGCCGGTTACGTCGTCTGATTTCACCGTCAGCATTTCCTGCAATGTATACGCGGCGCCGTACGCCTCGAGCGCCCACACTTCCATCTCACCGAAGCGCTGACCGCCGAACTGCGCCTTGCCGCCAAGCGGTTGTTGCGTGACAAGACTGTACGAACCCGTTGAGCGCGCGTGCATCTTGTCGTCGACGAGGTGATTGAGCTTCATCATGTACATGTAGCCGATCGTCACCGGCCGGTCGAAACGGTCGCCGGTACGCCCGTCCCACAGGATTGCCTGACCCGAAGTCGGCAGATCGGCCAACGCCAACATGGCCTTGATCTCGCTTTCCTTCGCGCCGTCGAATACCTGCGTCGCCATCGGCACACCGTCGATGAGGTTGCGCGCCAGCTCCAGAATCTCGTCGTCAGTCAACGACTTCAGATCTTCCTGGCGCCCGCCGGTGCCGTTGTAGATCTCGTCGAGGAACTTGCGAATGTCTGCAACCTTTCGCTGTTCGTCGAGCATGCGATTGATTTTTTCGCCCAAACCCTTGCCGGCCCAACCAAGGTGCGTTTCGAGCACCTGACCCACGTTCATCCGCGACGGTACGCCAAGCGGATTCAGAACGATGTCCACGGGCTGACCGTGTTCGTCGAACGGCATGTCTTCAACCGGCATGATCACCGAGATCACCCCTTTGTTGCCGTGTCGGCCCGCCATCTTGTCGCCGGGTTGGATTCGCCGCTTGATCGCGAGATACACCTTGACGATCTTCAGCACGCCCGGGGCGAGGTCATCGCCACTTTCGAGCTTCTGCTTCTTATCGGCGTATCGAGCGTCGAGCTTTTCGCGCCGGGCTTTCAGCTGCGCTTCGGCCTTTTCGAGTTGCTCGTTGAGCAAGTCCTCGGACATGCGTATCCGGAACCAATCATCGCCGCGCTCGAGTTTGTCGAGATATTCAGCGGTGATGGTTCCTCCCTTTGCGAGGTCCGGCGCACTCGCCGCTTTTTTCCCGACGAGTGCCTGCCGCAGACGCTGATACGTCGCAAGCTCGACAATTCGATACTCGTCGTCGAGGTCCTTGCGGATCTGCGCAAGTTGCGACTGCTCGATGTCCTTGGCGCGTGCGTCTTTCTCGATGCCATCGCGCGTGAACACCTGCACGTCGATCACGGTGCCTTTCATGCTGGTGCCAACGCGAAGCGACGTATCCTTCACGTCCGATGCCTTCTCACCGAAAATCGCTCGCAACAGTTTTTCTTCCGGCGTCAGCTGGGTCTCGCCCTTCGGAGTGACCTTGCCAACCAGAATGTCGCCGGCTTTGACTTCCGCCCCAATGTAGACGATGCCGGATTCATCGAGCTTGGCCAGCGCGGATTCGCCGACGTTCGGGATGTCGCAGGTGATCTCTTCTGGTCCAATCCGGGTATCACGCGCGATACACGTGAGTTCCTGGATGTGGATGCTCGTGAAGCGATCTTCTTCAACCACCCGTTCGGAGACCAGGATCGAGTCTTCGAAGTTGTAGCCGTTCCACGGCATGAACGCGATCCGCATGTTCTGTCCAAGCGCGAGCTCGCCCATGTCGATCGACGGACCATCCGCGAGAATGTCACCGCGAGCAATCACATCGCCTTTCGTCACGAGCGGACGTTGGTTGATGCAAGTGTTCTGGTTCGAGCGCGTAAACTTGGTCAGGTTGTAGATGTCGACGCCTGCCTCACCGGCATCGGTTTCCTTGTCGGCAACGCGCACAACAATGCGCGCAGCGTCGACGCTATCGATGACGCCCCCGCGTTGCGCAACCACACATACTCCCGAGTCGCGAGCGACGTGTCTCTCCATCCCGGTGCCGACGAGCGGCTTCTCGGTGCGGATCGTCGGCACTCCCTGACGCTGCATGTTCGAGCCCATCAAGGCACGGTTGGCATCGTCGTGTTCCAGGAACGGAATCAACGCTGCGGCCACCGAGACAACTTGCTTCGGTGATACGTCCATGTAGTTGACGTTTTCCGGCGTCGACTTTTCGAATTCGTTCTGGTGACGGACATCGACGAGGTCGCCAATGAACTGTCCTTTGGCGTCGAGCTTCGAACTCGCTTGCGCGATGACGTACTCCGCTTCATCGATCGCCGAGAGATATTCGATCTCATTGGTGGCCCTGCCGTTGATGACCTTGCGATACGGTGTCTCGAGGAAACCGTACTCGTTGGTCCGCGCATAGGTGGCCAGACTGTTGATCAGACCGATGTTCGGTCCTTCCGGCGTTTCGATCGGGCAGACTCGACCATAGTGCGTCGGATGCACGTCGCGCACTTCGAAACCGGCGCGCTCTCGCGTCAAGCCACCTGGACCAAGTGCCGACACGCGACGCTTGTGGGTGACCTCAGACAGTGGATTGTTCTGGTCCATGAACTGCGACAGCTGGCTGGAGCCAAAGAACTCCTTGATCGCGGCTGCAACGGGCTTCGCGTTGATCATGTCCTGCGGCATCAAGCCTTCGCTCTCGGCCAGCGAGAGTCTTTCCTTGACGGCGCGCTCGACTCGGATCAATCCAACGCGGAACTGATTTTCGGCCATCTCACCGACGGATCGAACGCGGCGGTTGCCGAGGTGGTCGATGTCATCGACAGTTCCCTTTCCATTGCGAATCGCGATCAGCGTCTTGAGTGCATCGATGATGTCCTGTGCATTCAGGACGCCCGACCCGATGATCTCCTCGCGACCGAGACGGCGGTTGAACTTCATCCGCCCGACTGCGGACAGATCGTACCGCTCGGGCGTGAAGAACAAGTTGTTGAAGAGATTCTCCGCCGCTTCCTTCGTCGGCGGCTCTCCGGGTCGCATCATTCGATAGATTTCGACGAGCGCTTCCAGCCGCGTGCGCGTCGCATCGATACGCAACGTATCGGAGACGTAAGGCCCGCAGTCGAGTTCGTTCGTGTAGATGGTCTCGATTGTCGAAACTCCGGCCTGCAGCAACGTTGCCAGAACTTCTTCTGTAACTACCGCATTGCAGGGCAGCAGGATTTCGCCTGTGTCCTGATTGACGATGTCACGCGCAATGACTCTACCCATCAGGTATTCGCGCGGCACATCGAGGCGGCGCAGCCCGGAGCTTTCGAGTAACCGAACGTGTCGTGCGGTGATGCGGCGTCCGACTTCGACGATCGTCTCGCCCTTCTTGTCCTTGATCTCGAACGACGCAACGTCGCCGCGCATCCGTTCGGGAATCAAGTCGATCGAGAAGCCGTCTTTCTTCACGTGAAACTGATTCGTCTCGAAGAACATCTCGAGCATCTGTTCGGACGTGAACTCGAGGGCGCGCAACAGAATCGTCGCCGGCAGTTTGCGGCGGCGGTCGATTCGTACGAAAACACAATCCTTCGGGTCGAATTCGAAGTCGAGCCACGAACCGCGATAAGGAATCACACGGCCGTTGTACAAAAGCTTGCCTGACGAGTGCGTTTTGCCGCGATCATGATCGTAGAACACGCCTGGCGACCGATGCAGCTGAGAGACAACGACCCGCTCAGTGCCGTTGATGACGAACGTGCCATTCTCGGTCATGAGCGGAATTTCGCCCATGTACACTTCCTGCTCTTTTACATCCTTGACCGCCTTCGACGCGGACTCACGATCGTAAATGATCAACCGAACCCGGACGCGCAGTGGCGCGGCGTATGTGATTCCCCTCGATACGCACTCTTTGACGTCGAACACGGGATCGCCCAATCGATAGTCGACGTATTCGAGTGCGGCGTTTCCCGAATAGCTGACGATCGGAAACACTGAGCGGAACGCGGCATGCAAACCGGCGTCCTGGCGCTTCTCAGCATTCCCGTTCAACTGCAGAAATCTGTCGTAGGAGTCCAGCTGGATGGACAGCAGATACGGGATTTCCATGATTTCCCGCAGTTTGCCGAAATCCTTTCGGATCCGCTTTTTCTCAGTGAAGCTGTACGCCATTCGAATCTCCCGATTTCTCACCTGTGTTCGCCCAACGAACAAAGGCCGGTACGGCGCGACCCTGAAGTCGCACCACCAGCCATTCGATCGAGCACGTCGCCGGATCGAAGCTCAAGTAAATTACTTGAGCTCGACCGTTGCGCCGGCTTCTACCAGCTGCTTCTTGATCTCTTCAGCCTCGGCCTTGCTAACGCCTTCTTTCACCGATGAAGGTGCGCCGTCGACCAAGTCTTTGGCTTCCTTCAACCCAAGGCCAGTGACAGCTCGCACCGCCTTGATGACGTTGACCTTCTTCTCGCCGATCGACGCCAGAATGACGTTGAATTCGGTCTTTTCTTCGACCACTGCTGCGGCACCCGCGCTAGCAGCCGCCGGTGCGGCAGCAACCGCAGCAGCTGCCGACACGCCAAACTTCTGTTCCATCGCCTGAACGAGCTCTACGACCTGCATGACGCTCATGTCGGCAATCGCATTCAAAATATCGTCTTTGGAAAGGGCCATCTCGAAATTCTCCTAACTGTTCTCTTGAGTCTGTTTGAGTGAGTTCTTGCGTTCGCCTGAACTATGCCGCCGCTTCCTTCTGATCCCGCACCGCCGCCACAGTCCGCACGAGTTTCGCGGGCACTTCGATCAATGTGCGAGCGAGCTTTGCAATCGGGGCCTGCATGACCGCCATCAGAAGCGACAACGCTTCGTCTCGCGTCGGCAGAGTCGCGACGCGGTCCAACTGATCCGCGCCCAACAACACTCCACCAATCGACAGCGCCTTGACCTCGAGTCGTACAAAGGTCTTGGAGTACTCCTTCAGAAGGCGCGCGGCCGCGCCAGGGTCTTGCTGAGAAAAAGCCACTAGGACGGGACCTACGAGCGCCGTCTTCAGGCATTCATATTCCGTCCCTTCAACCGCACGCTTAGCTAACGTGTTGCGGACGACTTTCAGATAGACGCCGGACGTTCGGGCCTTGGCCCGAAGTTCGGTCATCTGACCAACCGTCAACCCGCGGTAGTCGGCCACGACTGCGGATAGCGCCTTCCCAGCGGCTTCGTTCACCTCTGCAACGATTGCTTGTTTCTGCTCGAGCTTCAGTGCCACTGATATTTCTCCTGGATAACGCCGGCTTCCCGGCCTACCTTCATCTATTGACCTTGCCCGCAAAGGCTGGTCGGCTGCACGGCGAGATCCAGATCTCGTTCAGAACTCACCGCCTGCGTGGGCCCCCGCGATTTGAGACGGTTCGAGCTTGCTCGTACCGTCACCCACGGTCTTTGACGGACCACGACGCCTGTCGACGTCGCGGCACCTTCAAACTGTCTCAGGCCTCGAGAGAGGCCGGATCAATTACCACACCAGGCCCCATCGTCGTCGATAGCGTGATCTTCTTCAGATACACGCCCTTCGCCGAAGCGGGCTTGGCCTTTCGCAAATCTGCCATCAATGCCTCTAAGTTCTCCTTGATCTCTTTTGAGCCAAAGCCAACCTTTCCCACGCTGCCGTGGACGATCCCGGCTTTGTCCGCACGAAACTGAACCTGGCCAGACTTTGCATTGCGCACCGCTGTCTCAACATCAGGTGTAACCGTCCCGGTCTTCGGGTTCGGCATCAATCCGCGCGGCCCGAGCACCTTCCCAAGCTGGCCGACGATGCGCATGGCATCCGGGGTCGCAATGACGACGTCAAAGTTCATTTCGCCGCCTTTAATCTGAGCGGCGAGGTCTTCGAATCCAACGATGTCTGCGCCGGCCGCTTTGGCCTTGTCAGCGTTCGCGCCTTGCGCGAAGACAGCGACACGCGTGACTTTACCCGTACCGTGAGGGAGCGTCGTCGCGCCGCGCACGGCCTGGTCGGATTTGCGCGGATCGACGCCGAGATTGACCGCGACGTCGATCGATTCTTTGAACTTTGTCTGCGCCACTTCGTTGAGTAAGTTCACCGCTTCATTGATTGAATAGACCTTCTCGCGATCGAATTTCGCCGCGATGGCCCGCATGCGCTTGGATAGTTTCGCCACGCTAGAGGCCCTCCACGTCGATGCCTGCACTGCGTGCACTGCCGGCAATAGTCCGTACCGCCGCTTCCATGCCGGCGGCCGTCAAATCGGGCATTTTCAAACGCGCGATCTCTTCGACTTGGGCGCGCGTCACTTTGCCCACCTTGGTGGCATTCGGCACAGCACTGCCCTTGTCGATTTTGGCTGCCTTGCGCAATAGCACCGCGGCAGGCGGTGTCTTCTTGATGAACGTAAAACTGCGGTCGCTATATACGGTGATCACTACCGGAATCGGCATTCCGGCTTCCATGCCCTGCGTGTCCGCATTGAACGCCTTGCAGAACTCCATGATGTTCACGCCGTGTTGCCCCAGCGCCGGTCCAACCGGCGGGCTCGGGTTTGCTTTTCCAGCAGGCACCTGAAGCCTGATATACGCCTGTACTTTCTTTGCCATGTTGCACTCCTGTTATGGGTTCGAGCGTGCGTCGACTCGTGCGAACGCACTCCCCTCGACTAGAAATGTCTAGCCCTTCTTCGCCTGGTGTCTCGTTTGGTATTCGCCGCCTTCTTTTCGCGGATCAGCCTTTCTCCACTTGCGCAAAGTCGAGTTCTACCGGAGTCGAACGTCCGAAGATGGTTACTGCAACCACCAGACGGCTCTTCTCGTAGTTGACGTGCTCAACGACACCGTTGAAATCATTGAATGGACCATCGGTTACGCGAATCAGTTCACCGGGCTCGTAGATCGTCTTCGGCGTCGCCTTGTCGCCACCCGACTCCACACGATCGAGGATCGCCTTAGCCTCAGATTCGGTCAGCGGTGCCGGCCGATCTGCCTTGCCACCGATGAATCCCATGACGCGGGGAGTTTCCTTCACCAGATGCCACGTCTCGTCGTTAAGCTCCATCTCTACCAGGACATACCCGGGGAAGAACTTGCGCTCACTGCGCCGCTTCTGACCCGCGCGCATCTCGACGACCTCTTCAGTCGGCACCAGCACCTGGCCAAAGTATTCTCCGAGCTTGGAAAGGCCTATGCGCTCTTTGAGCGCGCGTGCGACGTTCTTCTCGAAGCCGGAATAGGCGTGCACCACGTACCAACGTTTCGCCATCGCGCTACCCGATTACCGTTGAGACAATCCAGCTCAACAACGAGTCAAGCCCCCAGAGAATCATCGAGAACACCAACACCAACACCACGACAATAAAAGTCGTCTGCGTGGTCTCTTGTCGGTTTGGCCATACCACGCGACGAATTTCAACACGTGACTCCTTCACGAGCGTCCAAAGCGCCTTGCCCTGACTCGTCTGAAACGACACGAGCGCTGCAACTGCGGCTAATGCAAGCACCGCAAGCACGCGATAGAGCAATGACTGGTCCTGGAAATACCAGTTCCCGAGCACGCCACCCACCACAATCGCAGTGACGACGATCCACTTAAACCAATCGGTGACGGATTGGCTGGACACGCTATTTGTGCTCACGCGACTCGGATCCTTGCGTACGAATTAGTGGCAGGCCAGGAGGGAATCGAACCCCCAACCTGCGGTTTTGGAGACCGCTGCTCTACCAATTGAGCTACTGGCCTAACGTTTCCTACTCGATAATTTTGACGACGACGCCTGCGCCGACGGTACGGCCACCTTCGCGGATTGCGAATCGCAACCCCTCATCCATCGCAATCGGATTGATCAGACCGACGGTCACATTCACGTTGTCGCCCGGCATCACCATCTCGACATCCGCCGGCAACTCAACTGCACCCGTCACATCCGTCGTACGAAAATAAAACTGCGGACGATAGCCCTTGAAGAACGGCGTATGCCGGCCGCCTTCATCCTTCGACAGCACATACACTTCAGCCTCAAATCGCGTGTGCGGCGTAATCGTCCCCGGCTTCGCCAGCACCTGTCCACGTTCAACGTCGTCACGCTTCGTCCCGCGCAACAACACACCCACGTTTTCGCCCGCGCGACCTTCGTCCAGTTGCTTGCGGAACATCTCCACACCCGTGCACGTCGTGCGCACCGTGTCCTTGATTCCGACAATCTCGATCTCTTCGCCGACTTTGATGACGCCGCGGTCGATCCGTCCAGTCACCACCGTCCCACGTCCCGCAATCGAAAACACATCTTCGATCGACATCAGAAACGGTAGGTCCACGTCGCGCTTCGGCTCCGGAATGTAACTATCAAGCGTTTCAACCAGCTTTTTCACACTCGGTACACCGAGTTCGCCTGCATCCCCTTCCAGCGCCTTCAGCGCACTACCGATGATGATCGGCGTGTCATCCCCGGGAAATTCGTATCGATCCAACAACTCGCGGACTTCCATCTCCACCAACTCGAGCAGTTCCGCATCGTCCACCATGTCCGCCTTGTTCAAGAACACAATGATGTACGGCACACCCACCTGGCGCGAAAGCACAATGTGTTCCCGTGTCTGTGGCATCGGACCATCCGCCGCCGATACCACCAAAATCGCTCCATCCATCTGCGCCGCACCCGTGATCATGTTCTTCACATAGTCCGCGTGCCCCGGACAATCCACATGCGCGTAGTGTCGTTTCGGCGACTCGTATTCCACGTGTGACGTGTTGATCGTGATCCCCCGCTCACGCTCCTCCGGCGCATTGTCAATCTGATCAAACGCCTTGATCTCCCCTTTCCCCCACGTCTCCGCACATACCTTCGTCAACGCAGCCGTCAGCGTCGTCTTCCCATGGTCAACATGACCAATCGTCCCCACATTCAAGTGCGGCTTCGTTCTCTCAAATTTCGCTTTGGACATT
>CAYUMA010000128.1:0-6471 GCA_964445675.1 uncultured Pseudomonadales bacterium
CGCGATTGCACCGAGCCCATAGGATTTGCGCACGATGATCGTAAAGAACGGCACCGACAGGTTGGCGCCGATGACGAACATCCGCGACGAGTGGCGTACGAGCGCGGTCTTTTCGATCTCGGGCCCGACCATGATTCCCGGCGTATCGCACAGGTACAGGATCGGAATGTCGAACGCATCGCACAGCTGCATGAAGCGCGCGCCTTTGTCGGCGGCGTCCGAATCGATGGCACCACCGAGGTGCATCGGATTGTTGGCGATGATGCCGACCGGGCGACCTTCGATCCGCACTAACGAGGTCACCATGCCGCTGCCGAACCCGGCGCGCAGCTCCAATACCGAATCGATGTCCGCGAGCGTGTCGATCACATCGCGGATGTTGTACACGCGCAGCCGATTCTCCGGACGATACGCCGCAACAGGCGTTGATCCGGGGCATCCCAGGTATTCAAGCGGCCCTGGAAGTAGCCGAGGTAGCGCTTGGCGATCTGGACGGCTTCGGCCTCGTCGGCAACCGCAATGTCGACGACGCCGTTGGCGACCTGCACCGCCAGCGGACCGATATCCTCGGGTGCGTATATGCCGAGTCCGCCGCCCTCGATCATCGCCGGACCACCCATGCCGATATTCGAGCCCGCGGTCGCGATGATCACGTCGCAGCAGCCGAGCAGCGATGCGTTGCCGGCAAAACAGCGCCCGGAGGTAATACCGACCATCGGCACCAATGCGGACAGCTGCGCGAACCGCGCGAACGTCGTCTGCGTGCTGACGCCGACGCCATCGGTGTCGCCGGGACGACCGCCGCCGCCCTCGGCGAACAGCACCATCGGCATCTGGCCGTGCTCGGCGACCTCGACCATCCGATCCGTCTTGCGGTGGTTCTGCCCGCCCTGTGTGCCGGCGAGAACCGTGTAGTCGTACGCCATCACCGCACAGCGGCAGGCAGGGTCGCCGAACTGCGCACCGTTGATTGCGCCAACGCCCGTGATCATGCCGTCGGCAGGCGTGTTCGCGATCAGGTCGTCGATTGAGCGGCGCCGTCGCTGCGCGGCCAGCACGAGGGCGCCGTACTCCACGAAAGTGCCGGGATCACACAGGTCGTCGACATTTTCGCGCGCGGTTCGCTGACCGGTCTTGCGGCGGCGCGCGACAGCCTCGGGGCGAGCTGCGTCGCGCGTGCGCGCGTGGCGTTCGACCACCTCGGCGAGGTCCGGCCGGATGTGATCCAGATCGACCGTCGTGTGTACTGTCGCGACATCGGCCTCAACCGCGCCGGGTTCGATGTACAGCAGCGCATGACCTTCGTAGACCGTGTCGCCAACGAGTACGCCCAGCCGCGCAACGCTGCCGCTGACGCTGGCGCGGATTTCGTGCTCCATCTTCATGGATTCCATCACCGCGACCTGTTGCCCGACCCGCACTGCGTCGCCCGTGCTGACGTTGAGCATGACGACGGTGCCTTGCAGTGGGGCTGCCACCGCCACCGTGCCGTCGAGTACGTTGGCGGATGCCGCGGGAGTCGTAGGCTGCGATTTGCGCTCGGCTTGCGTCTGGCCGAACGTCAACACCGCCAGCGGATCCTTGGTGCCGAGGCGTGTGCCGGCCAGCACACCCGCGTCCGCAGCGGAGTGTCCGGCGAAGAACCAACGATCGTGCTCGGCCGGCGCGACGAGTGCCTCGGCTTCCTCATCGAGAAAGCGCGTGTGCAGGTCGCCCGCGACAAACTTCGGATGGGTGAGCAGGTTCTGCAGGAACGCGATATTGGTTGCAACGCCCTCGATGCGGAACTCGCCGAGCGCGCGATACGTCGCAGCAACGGCAGCGGCAAAATCGCTGCGGGATGAATGACCGATTACCTTCGCCAGCAACGAGTCGTAACTCGCGCTGGTCGTATAGCCCGAATATCCGAACGTGTCTGTGCGAATCCCGGGACCGGATGGCGGTTCGAACGCCGTCAGGGTGCCGCCCGTCGGCGCGACTGAACCGTCCGCGTTCATGCGTTCCATGTTGACCCGGACCTGCACCGCATATCCGCGCGGCAGCGGCGGCGTGTCGAGCCCGAGCTCGTGCAGTGTCGCGCCCTCTGCGAGTCGGATCTGAGCGCAGACGATGTCGACGCCGGTGACCGCTTCGGTGACGGTGTGTTCTACCTGCAGGCGCGGATTGGCCTCGATGAATGCGAATTCGCCTTCGCGCGTTGCGAGGAATTCGAATGTGCCGATGTTCTCGTAACGCACCGCTGCGGCGAATTGCACGGCGGCCGCGATGATCTGCTGTCGTATGCCGGTTGTCAGCGCGGGCGACGGCGCGATTTCGACGATCTTCTGATGGCGTCGCTGCACGCTGCAATCGCGTTCGCCGAGATGGCTCACGTGTCCTGCGTGGTCCGCCACGATCTGCACCTCGATGTGGCGTGCGTTGCCGCAGAAGCGTTCGACATAGACCGACGCATCGCCGAACGCGGTGAGGGCTTCCGAACAACACCGTTGATGCGCCGCATCGATCTCGTTGGCAGAGGTGACTATTCGCATGCCGCGGCCACCACCGCCGGAAACCGCCTTGATAACCATCGCGGCGCCCGTCGGCAACGCGGCAAAGAACCGGTGCGCATCGGCCGGACTCGCGGCATGTGTGCTGCCCTCGAGGACCGCAACGCCGGCCGCTCGCGCCGCCGTGCGGGCCGCAACCTTGTCGCCGAACAGTGTGAGCAATGCAGCACTCGGCCCGACGAACGTGGTGCCGGCGGCATTGCACAGTTGCGCAAACCGTGCATTTTCACTGAGAAATCCGTAGCCCGGATGGACCGCGTCACAGCCCGTTCGGGTAGCGACGTCCACCAGCTGTTCGGCGTCGAGATAAGCGGCCACGCCGGCACCCGTCAACGGCATCGCGTGCCGTGCGGACTTGACGTGCAGACACCGTGCATCGTCCTGCGCAAATACGGCAACGGTGTCGATGCCGAGTTGCGCCGCGGCGCGCGCGATGCGAATCGCAATCTCGCCGCGGTTCGCGATCAACAGCTTGCTGAACCCCATCAACCCCCCTCAACCCCGCGGTCGAGTCCCGCGGAGCTTACGAACAGACGATTCAAAGCGGGTTTTTCCACCGTTGCGCGGAGTATGGCGGGGGCGTTGCGGCAGGAGCAATCCGGCGCGCCGACGGCGCGTCCCTGGCAGCAGATTCATCGGTCGCGTGATACGGTTGAGCCACCATGCGCATTCTCCTGGTCTCCGACCTCCATTACACGTTGCCGCAACTCGACTGGGTTGTTCGCGCAGCGCCATCGTTCGACCTGGTGGTGATGGCCGGCGACCACCTGGACATCAGTTCCACCGTCTCGCTCGATGCGCAGTCGGTCGTGATTCTGCAATATCTCGAGTTGCTGCGAGCGGCTGGCCGGGTGGCCGTCAGTTCGGGCAACCATGATCTGACCGGGCCTGATGCGCACGGCGAACAGGCAGCCCTGTGGCTCGCGGAGGCTCGCGATGCCGGCGTGCCGACCGATGGCGAATCGCTGCTGCTCGACGATGTTCTAGTCACCGTCTGTCCGTGGTGGGATGGACCGTTTGGCCGCGCCGCGTTGGAAGCACGGTTAGCCGTCGACGCGGCTCGCCGCCCCGCATGTTGGATCTGGGTGTATCACTGGCCCCCGCTCGGATCCCCGACGTGTTGGACGGGTCGACGTCACTATGGCGATGCCGATGTGGCGCGATGGATCGATGAATACCGGCCCGACTTCGTGCTTGCCGGTCACGTGCACGAACCGCCGTTCAAACCTGATGGAGCGTGGGCCGATCGCATCGGCGACACGTGGGTCTTCAACGCCGGCCGTCAGATCGGACCCGTGCCGACCCACATCGAAATCGACCTCGCGAAAGGCACCGCGTCGTGGCGATCACTGCTCGGCAGCGAAGCTCTCCGCCTTGCCGACTCGAAGGCTCCGCAGCGCACGGTCTTCTGATGTACTGCATCCGAGCGCCCCTCAACTCAGTAGTCGGGGTCGGGATCGCGAGCCGAGCCGGGCCGGGCGACGGCCGTCTGCCGCTCGGCCAGTCGCCGCAGCACGTCCGGAACCATCGAGAGCCCCGGCGCATCGCCGTACTGATGTTTCAGATCGGCGAGATACGTCGTGACGAAGTTCAGCCGCTCGGCGAGCCCCACCGCGACGAACGTTGCGATCGCGGGGTCACTCGCCAGAAACGCGCGTCCGTCCGCTGCATAGCGCAGCGTGCTTGGCTCAGTGGCTTCGACGGTGGCGCTGTAGACTGTGTTCAACAATACCGAGATCTCCCCGACGAGCGCACCTGGCTGCGTGACCGTGTTGACCAGCACAGTTCCCCGGCGCACCTGCAGGGCACCCTTCACCAGGATCCAGATACCGCCGGCCGCGCCTCCTTGCTCGACGATCGTGTCGCCCGGCGCGTACTCGATCTCGGGGAGGTGAGCGGAGTAGGTCAGCATGTCGTTCATCTATTTCTTCGCCTTCAGACCGATGAGAATCGCTCGCTCAACAGGAAAGTGAGCCTGCTTGTCGCTGAGCGCAAGCGGTGCAACAAGCGCTAACGGCAGCTGCAGGGGCAAGAATCGGCGGGACAGCAAGATGCGTTCAGAACCTCTTCACCGCCGCGAGGACGTCGTAGTCCTCGAAGATCGCCTCGAGTCGGCCGAACATAATCTCGTACGAGTCGGCCCCGCAATCAGCCACCTCTTTCTTGAACAGATCCACGTCGGTGGCGCACGCGTTGACGTGAATGGCAAGGTTGATGAGATGGCCGGTGATGAGGTCGGCCTTGAGCTGATCTGAGTCGTACCCGCGCACACCGCCTTCGCGGAGCAGGCCAAGGTAACGCTCGATCAGCACACTTTCGTGAGCGCGGCGAACGTCTGTCCCTAACCCCAGGGCCATCATCCGCGCTACGTCCCAAGCTGCGGGCGCGACCATCGGAAGCTGCCAATCGATCACCGCGAAGCGACCTTCGCCGGTGGCCCGCGCGAAGAACATCTGTTTCGGATGGAAGTCGCCATGGACGATCGAGTACGGGCGCCGCCGGACGTGCTCGAGAAATCCGTTCACGCGAGACAACCAGGTCTCCAGCACGACCTTGCATAGCGGCGGGAGTCGGTGCTGGAGTGCGGCGGGCAGCGTCGCCGCAGCATTAGCTGCCAAACGACCAAAGAACTGCGGGTCGCCCTGTCCGATCAACCAGTCGTAAGCGAGGATCGCGGGGTCGCACCAGTAGCGACTGTGCATGGGCGCAATGCGTTCGATGGCCAACTCGACATGTGCCAGTGTCGCGCCCCAGGAGGGCGATTCTCCAGCAGAGAGGTCTTCGAGCAACAGCACGAAGCGATAGGGATCCGGTTCGAACGCGGCGTAGTAGCAACGCGGAATCGGCAGCTCGCCATCGCCGAACGACTTGTAGAACGAGACCTCCCGACCATACAAGTCGAGCCCGCGGCAGTATTCGAGTGTTGCCGGCAGTGACGCGGTGAACTTGGCGATGAGTCGGCTTGGACACCGCGTGTTCCCAGCGAACGTCAGATCGAGACCCAGGACGTCGGCGGTCTGGCCTGGCGCGCTCAGACGCGCTGCTCGTGCACTCACAACCGTGGCGCCGTCGAGGTGTGGCTCGAGCACGGTATTGCACCAAGCCACTGTGAACTCGTCGGCTGCGGCGGGGATTCGAATTGTCATCTGTTCGCGCTTCGCCATGGCTTGTCCTCCTGCTGATCCGGTGACTGCCAACGTTGGACGCACTGGCGAATAGTCAGCCCAAGTTTCTGCGGTGGCTAGTGCCGCGATCAAACTGGCAACTGATTCAGGTTTGGTTACGATGCGTGCAGTCAACGGTAACAACAGCGGGGCTGCACTTCCCGCCCGCTGCCGCCCGATGAGGAACGCTGATGGCTGTTCAATCGCTGGAGATTACCAAGCGCGAGCCCTATCGCGATGGCGCGCGATTTGGCGATGTCGGCAGGTACGAGCACATCGAAGGTGTGTTGCATTACGCGGTGGATCCGCAAGCGCCGGGCAACGACCGCATCGTTGACCTCGGGCGCGCGCCACGCGACGCGCAGGGTCGCGTGTGCTTCAAAGGTTCGGTCTCGATGTTGCTGCCGACCGAACCGACGCGCGGCAACGGTACATTGCTGCTGGACGTGCCGAATCGCGGATCCCGGTTGTCGTTGACCTCGTTCAATCTGCTGCGGCGTGATCTGGCGCTGACGGATCCGCTGAATCCTGGGGACGGCTTTCTGTTCCGGCGCGGATTCGCGCTCGCTACCGTTGGCTGGCAATGGGATGTGGATCCGTCCCTGGGCGCATGGCTGAAGGCACCCAGAGCGCTCGATGCCGGCGCCGAGTTGCACGGCGAGGTCATCTGTCAGCTGCGACGTGACAAGGACACCGACACGATGCACATCGGGCAGCTCGGTGCAGCACCGTATGTGCCGGCGGATTTGCTCGACCCG
>CAYUMA010000129.1:0-1708 GCA_964445675.1 uncultured Pseudomonadales bacterium
GCGAACCAGGCCGCCGATTGGTTCCGCGCGATCACGCGGGAGACGTTTCTGTCGTGAACCGCACCTGCGTGACGCTTCTGCTCGCGCTTTGTGCGCATGCCGCGGCCGACGCTATCGACGCGACATCCGAGCCGCTAACGACAGAACCCGGCCGCGTTGATTCCGGTCGCGAGATCTTCGTCGATCGCGCGAGTGGCCACTGCGTGCTGTGTCATCGCGTAGCCGGTCTCGACGCGCAGTTCCAGGGTGACCTGGGTCCGGATCTGTCTTCGATCGGTGCTCGCCTCTCGGCGCCGCAGATCCGCTATCGCATCGTCGATGCGTCGCGACTCAATCCGGCGAGCATCATGCCGCCTTACTACCGCACGGAGGATCTTGCGCAGGTCGCTGAGGCGTATCGCGGCAAAACCGTTCTCACGGGTCAGCAGATCGAACACCTCGTTGCGTATCTGTCTTCGCTCACAGAACGCGCGCCATGAGTACCCGCAGGCGATTGTTGATCGCGGGCGGCGCGGCACTCGTGGTCGCGACGTCGCCGGTTCGGGTCAACGCTGCGCGCGCGGACGTCGACGCATCGATCGCGTCGATGTTCGGTGGACGCGACATTCGCGAGGGTCGCGTGACGGTGGAACTGCCGCCGATCTCCGAGAACGGCTATTCGGTGCCGCTGTCGGTGGCGGTGGAAAGCCCGATGACCGCGACCGACCACGTCGTGCGGATCGCGGTGTTCGCCGAGGAGAATCCGCTGCCGGACGTCGCACGCTTCGAGTTCGGCCCTGACGCGGGCGTCGCCCACGTACGTACGCGCATCCGGCTCGGCGACTCCCAACGGATCCGCGCGGTCGCGGAGATGAACGACGGCAGCCTGTGGACGGGGTATGCGTTCACGATCGTCACGCTGGCGGCGTGCGTGCTATGAGCGACGCGGCGCAGGGCGTTCGCATCGCCGCTCCGACGCGCGCCAACGCGGGCGAGGTGATTGAGATCAAAGCGATGATCCAGCACGAGATGGAGACGGGTTACCGACGCGATCAGTTCGGCAAGCAGATACCGCGTTTTATCCTCGAGCGCTTCGAGTGCCGCTTCAACGACCAGCTTCTGTTTCGCGCCGAGCTCTTCCCCGCGATCGCCGCCAATCCGTTCCTGAACTTCTTCATGCGAGCGACCGAGTCCGGCACGCTCGACTTCCGCTGGACGGATCAGGACGGACGCTCGTTCTCGGAGCGCGCCACGCTGGAGGTGGTGTGAGACGAGCCGTTGCGATCGGCCTCACGATCATGCTCGCCGGCCTCACGTATGCGGACGACATCCGCTCGTTCGCGTCCAGCCCCGATCTGCCGCGCGCGAGCGTGCAGTCCGGGTACACGTTCCTGACCCACGCATCGCAGGCGCTGCAGGACGATCCGTTCGCCAACCCCGGATACCTGTGGGTGGATCGCGGCGCGCAAGCGTTCGCGGAGTCGATCGGCAACGCGAGCTGCCAATCGTGTCACGCGCCGAACGGTGAACGAGCGCTCGTCGGTGCCGCGGCGAGGTATCCAAAGATCGATTCGCCGACCGGCGCGCTCGTGAACCTCGAAGGCCGCATCAATCTGTGTCGGACCCGCTACCAGGGCCTCGAAGTGCTGCCGTACGAAAGCGAACCGCTGCTCGCGCTGACGGCCTACGTGGCACAACTCGCGCGCGGGCAGCCGCACGCTGTTGCGGT
>CAYUMA010000130.1:0-2146 GCA_964445675.1 uncultured Pseudomonadales bacterium
CGATCGCGCCGGCCTCGACCATACGCGGCGCCCATTCACGCGCAAGCGCTGCGGATGTTGCACTGATGACGAGATCCAGGCCCTTGAAGTTGCCGTCCTCGAGTGCTTCGACGGGGTAGTCGCGCCCTCTCCAGCGAATGATCTGATTCGCCGAACGCCGCGACGCGAACAGGCGCAAGGTCCCGACGGGAAACTTGCGTTCTTCGAGAATGCGCAGCGTGACTTCGCCCGTTACTCCGGTTGCACCGCTGATGCCGATGTTGAGATTCACCACTGACCCATTCCGAACGCGCAGCGCGACGCGCCATGATGCCATGACACGGCGCTGCGCCCAATGTTGGGACGCGTGTGTATACGACGTTATCCTGCGGATGGCGTCAGACTCGAGGTGTGCTATGTCCCCTCCGCAGATCCGTGAGGCGATCGCCGAGGACTTCTCGACGAAGACTCGCGCGGTAAAGGCCACGGTCGGCGGACGTTGCAGCACGCGTTGGCGTTCGCTTGGCAGGAAGGATGCTACAAAGCGATGTTGCAGACGGGTTCAAAACAGGAGTCGAAGCACGGGCCTGTTGTTTCCGTGCGGACGAAAAGACGGGCTACGTGGCGAGGCCGACAACATGAAACTCTACTGGCATCCGTTCTCGATCATGCCGTGGCGCATCCGCATTGCGCTGCACGAGAAGGGCATTGCGTATGAGTCGATTCAAGTCGACGTGTACGGGTCGAGGCACCGCACGCCCGACTTTCTCAAAATGAATCCGTTTGGCCAGATCCCGGTGCTCGAACACGACGGCGTGACGATCTCGGAGTCGATTGCGATTCTCGAGTACCTCGAAGAACGGTATCCGGTGCCCGCGCTGCTGCCGACGGATGTCGTTGCACGCGCGCTGGTTCGCCAGTGGATGTGTTGGAGCACCGACTATTGGCCGCCCGCGTGGAAGAAATGGGTGGCCCCTCGTCTCGACGGCGCGCAGTGGACGGATGCCTCGGTACTGGAGGGGCGACAGGAAATCGCGGCCCATCTGGATATCATCGAGGCGCGTCTCGCTGGGCAGAACTGGCTCGTTGGGGACTATTCGCTCGCCGATGTGTGCTACGCACCGCTCGTGATCGTGCTGGCTCGCGTGGGATTGCAGGATGAAGTCGCAGCACGACGCGGCGTCGCGAACTGGGTGTCGCGGCTGTCCATGCGTCCCTCGATTGTGGAGACGATGATGCGCAGTGCCGACCGATGACCTCGCGCTGGGTTTTTTTGATTGCATTCGCCCTCGTTTTCTACGGCACCGGCGCTGCGTTCATCGAGAGCTTTGTGAACTACTCCAGTTGGCACCTCATCGGCGCCGCGGAATTTACGCAATACCATCGGTTCATCTCGCCGCGCGTCATCGCGTTTCTCGTTGCGCCGATGTTGTTCGGCACGGCGTTCACGATTGCGCTGCTGTGGTTCACGCCGCCCGGTATTGCGCTCTGGGCCGTTTGGCTGGCGATTGTTTTACAGGCAATTGTTTGGATATCGACAGCGACGATCCAGCTCCCGATTCAATTTGCACTCAGCGCGGACGGCTTGAATGTGGCGCTGATCGACCGCCTCATCGATACGAACATCTGGCTGCGACGGATTCCGTACGGTGTGTGCGCGGCTCTGTTTCTTTGGATGGCGTCGCGGGTCTTGCGGACCGGTGGTGAGCGTCGTGGCACTGGTGATTGAGCGCGCCGCCGCCAATTTTTAGAACTGGATCAAACTGCTGCAGTTGCTGCAAGACGCTTTTGCGCGGATGGAAGATCGGATCGATCCGCCAGCGTCGGTATTGCGTTTGACGCCCCAGTTGCTCGAGGAAAAGTCGCACGAAGAAACGTTGTTCCTCGCGACGGATCACGACGAATTGGTGGGCTGCGTGTTCGCGCGAGCGCAGGCCGAGGCGCTCTACGTCGGCAAGCTCGCAGTGCGAAATGATCGACAGCGCAACGGCGTCGCGCGACGACTGCTGGCCGCCGTCGAAGCGCACGCACACGCCATCGGCGCGCGCTATCTCGAGTTGGAAACGCGCATCGAATTGACCGACAACCACAAGACCTTCGCCGCGCTGGGATTCGTCAAGACCGGCGAACATGCGCACGACGGCTACGATCGCCCGACGTTCATCTC
>CAYUMA010000131.1:0-3906 GCA_964445675.1 uncultured Pseudomonadales bacterium
ACGCGGAGCATCTCGTCCGTCGTGAGCCGTGTGAGCGGCCCTTCGATCAACCGCTTCCGATCAATCGTCCGCGGTTGCTCGGGCATCACCTGGCACGTCTGCGCAAGGCCATCGCGTTTGGAGATCGTCACGTGCAACGGTTCCTTTGAGGCTCGCACCTGGGTGGTCAGCGGCAGCACGATGATCGTCGGTTCGCCCTGCGCAATGAGAAAGTCCGCCTGCATGATCAATACGGGACGTACTTTACCGACTTCGGCCCCGCGCCTCGGGTTGAGGTTGCCGAGCCAGACTTCGCCGCGTCTCATCGGCGCCGCTTTTTCTTGCTCGCGTGAACGCGGGAAGGTGCGTCGGGCTCCTGCACCTGGGCAGCCTCGCCCAGCGCGAGTGCCTCGTTATCGATGCTCAAGGCCTCCTCAGCGGCGGCGAGCGCCTCGGCGTGGCCCCGGTCACCCGCCGCACGCGCGATCGCGTCGAGAAAACGCTCGCGTTGGGTGCGTTCGAGGTAGTCGATAATCGCGTCGCGGGCAATCTCAGACTTCGGGCGCCGCGTGCGCGCCGCTTCGCGTATGAGCTGCGCTTCCACTGCTTCTGGAAGTCTTATGCTGACGAGCGACATGACAAATCGTATTACAGATTGTATCCCAAATGACTATACGCCAGGCTCAACGATTGATCAATGCAGCGATCATGATCGCCCAGAATCGCCCGGCCACCAGTTCGAACGCGCGCCGAGGTCCGGCAGCGCCGGCTCCATCGCCATGCGAACCATCGTTGCATCGATCAGTACTGCGACGGCGAGCGAAAATCCGAGAGCAGCGACGAGTATCGGGCCGCGCTCGTCGAGTTGAAGCGTCGCTGAGCAGCGCGCGCCATGGTCAATTCACGTACAGGCGAGGATGGAGTACAGCGCACTTCGTGTCGTCCGCCTGCACGACGTATTTGTATGCGTTACCCGTCTCGACCGGTTCGGCCTTCTTGACCTTGCACTTCAGCAAGCCGCGCTTGGATGCGGAACACTTCGCGGCGCTCGAATCAGAAGCCAGTATCTGTTCGGCGGCCATGAAGCGCACGACGAAGTCGGTCCGCAGCTCGCTGCCGGTTGCCTGATCCACGGCCTGCCATGCAGTCCTGTGGCCTTTTGCAATTGTCGGTCGCCTCCGCGTAGCGCCCCAGAAAAAAATACGCCGTGCCGACGCTGGCATATTCAAGCGCACCCGGCTTCAGCGCGATTGCCTTCTGCCATGCAGCCAACGCGCCATCGACATTGCCTTGCATGTAGCGCGCGGACGCCAGATTGCCGCACGCGCCACGATCCGTTGCGGCGAGTTCCGTCAGGCGCTCGTATTCCGCCTCCGCTTCCTTGAATCGGCCGCTACTGAACAAGAAGCTGCCGAGTGCTCCGTACGTCCGCCAATAGTGCGGCTCGAGTGCAACCGCGCGGCGAAACTCGCGTTCCGCATCGATCGCATTGCCGCACCGAGCCGCCACCTGGGCGAGGCCGATCACCGCCTCGGCATCACGCGACGACAACACAACGCGCATCGGCCAGAGCGCGCTCGATGCGCGCCTCGAAGGCGTCTCCGGGGACGATTTCGCGATCCCACCACACGGACCAGCCGCGGACCTTGAGCGCGTCGACCAACGGTCGGACGCGTTCTCGATCTTCGCTCGCGTAGCTCATGAAGACATCGATCGCCATCGCCACACACCGTCATCGTCTGCGCTACGTTAGTTGCACACGCGATTCACTGCCAGCGCGACGTCGTCCCCAATGCAAACGGCTGTGCAAAGGTGCCTGTCATATCGGTCGCACGTATTCGTTGACACCGGCTCCCGGATGGTTTGATGTGCACGACTTCCCTTTTATAGACGCAGGTGACTTCGATGGGACGGCTCGATGGGATCGTTGCGGTGATCACGGGTGGGGCGCGCGGACAGGGCGCCGAAGAGGGCCGGCTGTTTACCGCCGAAGGCGCCACTGTCGTACTGACCGACGTGCTCGACGATGAGGGCCGGCGAACTGCGGCCGCGATCGACGGCGCCCAGTATCTGCACCTCGACGTGCGTTCGGAAAATGAGTGGCAGACGACGATCGATGCAGTCGTCGCGCGCCACGGCCGCATTGACGTACTCGTCAACAACGCCGGTGTCGATCTGGCCAAACGCTTCGAAGCAACGACGCTCGAAGATTGGGAGCGCGTGGTCGCGATCAATCAGACCGGCGTATTCCTCGGCATGCGCACCGTCGCGCGCGCAATGATCGCGGCCGGCCGCGGCGGCTCGATCGTCAACGTCTCGTCGGTCGCGGGCATGGAAGGCGTCAAAGGCCGCGCGGCGTACGGCAGTACCAAGTGGGCAGTGCGCGGTATGACCAAGGTGGGCGCGCTGGAATGGGGCGAGCGCGGCATCCGCGTGAACTCGATTCATCCGGGCATCATCGAAACGCCGATGACGGCCGGACTGCGCGCATTCACCGATGCCGACGTGCGCGCGAAGACCGAACGCAACATTCCGCTCGGCCGCGTCGGTCAGTCGATCGACATCGCGTACATGGCGTTGTTTCTCGCAAGCTCAGAGTCGGCTTACTGCACCGGCCAGGAGTTCGTCGTCGACGGCGGCGTGCACCACTGAACACGTTGTGAAACCTGCGCCTTGAAAACCGCGATCCTCACGCGCTACCCGGCGCTCGAATATCCGTTGTATCGGCGCTATTGGTTCGCGTCGTTTGCATCCGTCGGCGGCACACAACTCGTGGCGCTCGCGCAGGGCTGGCTCGTCTACAAGTTGACGGGTTCGGCGCTTGATCTCGGCTTCCTCGGCGCGGCGACAGCGGTACCGAACATCCTGATGTCGCTGTTCGGCGGTGTCGCCGCCGACCGCTTCGACAAACGCAAGATCATGCTGGTGACGTCGCTGCTGACGGCGGCGCTGATGTTCCTGCTCGCGGTCCTCGATGCGAGCGGCCACGTTCGTGTGTGGCACGTGATGACGATCGCGGCGCTGACGTCGTTGATCTCGGGCGTCGAGTGGCCCACGCGCAATGCGCTCTTTACGCACTTGATCGAGCGTCCGGCACTGATGTCCGCAGTCGCACTCAATTCGGTGCTGTGGCAATCCACGCGCATGATCATGCCCGCGCTCGGCGGCGCACTGATCGCTCTCACGAATACCGCGTTCCTGTTCGCGCTCGCCGGACTCGGTTCCGTGGTGATGTTCTTCGTGATGCGGGCCATTCCTTTGTCGCTGCCCGGAACCCACGGCGGCTCGACGCTGCATTCGATCCAGCAGGGTCTTGGCTACATCGCCGCGAACGAGCTGTTCCGTTGGCTGATCCTGCTGTCGTACGCGGGCATGTTCTTCGTCAGCTCCTACATGCAGCTGATGCCGGCGTTCGCGCAGCATCTCAATGCCGGCGAGGCCGGCTACGGCTTCCTGCTGTCGGCGACGGGCATCGGCTCCGTCGTCGGCACGCTGGTGATCGGCGCGGTGCAGAAAGCGCGCGCGCTGGGCCTCGTGTTGCTCGGGGGCGCGTTGTTATCGAGCATCACGCTCTACGGCTTCGCGCTGGCCGTGGAATTCGTCTGGTACGGCCCTGCGCTCTTGATGGCGTTCGCGTCTTCGGTATTCGCATCGATCTACATGATCATTGCGATGACGGTGATGCAGCTTGAAGTGCCGGATGCGTTGCGGGGTCGCGTGATGGGCGTGCATTCGATCACGTACAGCTTGATGCCGCTCGGCGGATTACTGCTCGGCGCGATCGCCAACGAGACCACGGTGGTGACGGCCGTCGTGTTCGGCGCGACCGCGTTTTTGCTCGTGACGTTGTTGGTCGGCGTCAGTCAGCGCGCGATTCGGGCGACTGATGGGAAGGCATTGGTCACTGCGCCGTAGTCGCTAATCCAG
>CAYUMA010000132.1:0-1830 GCA_964445675.1 uncultured Pseudomonadales bacterium
GCGCGACACGCCCGGTTCGCTCATCGTCACGCCCATCAGGTGATCCGCCATTTCCATCGTGAGCTTGTTGTGCGTGATGACGATGAATTGTACGCCCTCGGACATCTCGCGAATCAGGCTCGCGAAGCGCACGACGTTCGAGTCGTCGAGTGGCGCGTCCACTTCGTCGAGCAGGCACACGGGGCTCGGATTCAGCTGAAATATCGAGAAAATCAATGCAATCGCCGTCAGTGCTTTCTCGCCGCCCGAGAGCAGATGAATGCTCGAGTTTCGCTTGCCGGGTGGCCGGGCCATCAACGTCACGCCGGTATCGAGCAGATCCTCACCCGTCAATTCCAGGTACGCGTGACCACCGCCAAACACCTTCGCGAACAACACACCGAGCCCGGCGTTGACCGCATCGTACGTTTCTTTGAAACGCGCCCGGGTCTCTTTGTCGATGCGCCGGATTGCGTTGGCGAGCGTCTCCAGCGCCTCGGTCAGATCGCCATGCTGTTGATCGAGGTACTGCTTGCGCTGCGACGCGGATTCGTACTCTTCGATCGCCGCGAGGTTGATCGGCCCCAGCCGTTGGATTCGATTGCCGATGCGCGTGAGCTCTTCGATCCACGTCGCCTCATTGGCCTGCGCCGACAGCGTCTCGCGCACCGCATCGAGCGTCAGCCCGGTCGCTTCGAGTTGTTCGAGAAGGCTGCCGCGTTTGACGTGCAGACCCTGGCGATCGACGCGGGCGGCCTCGAGCGTGGTGCGAATTTCATCGACCGCCTGCGCGTGTTCGCCGCGCCTGCCTTCGAGCTCGCGCACCGTCGCGTCCGCCGTTTCCAACGCGCGTCGCACTTGCGTCAGCAGGTGTTCCACCGCCAGTCGGTCCGCAAGTTTGCCTTCCAGATCCGTGCGCAGATTCGGCAGCGGGCCCTGGCTCGACTCGATCCCCTGGTTCAGTTCGGCGAGGCTCCGCGTGAGCTCTTCCTGCTGGCGCAGCAGCCGTTGGCGCGCGGTCGCGGTCGCCTCGAGCCGGGATTCGAGATTCTGCTTCGCGCCGTTGACGGCGTGATACGCATCGCGATCGGAACGCGCCTGCTGGCGCGCCTGATCGACCGCGCGGGTGTTCGCGTCGCGCGCCTCGAGCAGCGTTGTTCGGTCCGTATCGTACGTTTCCCGCGCGCGTTCCGCGTCGATCAGGCGTGCGCGTGCGACGTCGAGTCGCCCCGACTCGTCTGCAACCTGCTGCGCGATGTCGGCGCTCTCGCGGCGCAGCCGCTCGCGCCGCGCATCGGCCTCTTCCAGCCGCACCCGGTGCACGCCATGGTCGGTGCGCAACTGCCCCACGGTCTGCGCTTGTGAATTGATCGTTCCCTGCAGTTCGTGGCGCTGGCGATCCAGCTCTTCGACCCGCGCGCGCCCGGCCGCGACGCGCCCCTGCAGTTCTGTCAGACTCGACTCGGCGCTTTCGGTGCGTTCGCGCAGCGCATCGAGCTGCTGGCCGCGCTCGATGACGCCGCGGCCGATGTCTTCGCCGCGATCGAGGCGCAACCAATCCGGCCCGAGCCAGATGCCGTCGCGCGTAATGATGCTCTCGCCCTCTTCGAGCCGGCCGCGATGCTTCAGCGCTGTCGCGAGCGTCTGCGCGGCATACACGCCGTTCAGTAACGAACCCAACGCGATCGTCGAGCGCACGAACGTCGACAGCGATGGCAGGTCATGGGCGCGCTCGGCGACATGGCCGGCCTCGACGAGTGTGACGACGCCGCGTACGAGGCTCGTGATTTGCTGCGCGTACGCGTCGACCGAATCGACATGGACCGCCTGCAGCCGATCGCCCAACACGGT
>CAYUMA010000133.1:0-2180 GCA_964445675.1 uncultured Pseudomonadales bacterium
GAGCCGCGAAATCCACCGGTCGAATCGTGCCCGAAATCGCGATGACGCGGGATGTCACCGGCCGGCGCGTAACCGTTGTCGCTCGTGAAGATGACGAGCGTATTGTCCGTCAGGCCATGGGCTTCCAATGCATCGAGCACACGGCCAACACCGCGATCCAGCGCCAACGTCATCGCTGCGTACACGCGCAGCCGATGGTCTTCGATATGGCTCAGCGCGTCGTAGTCGGCTTTTTTCGCCTGCAGCGGATTGTGGATGCCCCAATGCGCGAGATAGAGGAAGAAAGGTCGTTCGCGGTTCGCCTCGATCACGCGCACCGCTTCGTCGGTGTAGTAGTCCGTGAGGTAACCCTTCGGCTCGAACGTTTCGCCGCCGTTGAACTGCACCGAATAACGCATCGATGCCCACACCATCTTGTCGATCGGATCGAAGTCCTGCTTCGCGTTGACGACGTCGGGCGAATCTTCAGGGAGATACGCAGGGCCGGCCATGTACAAGCTGTCGTCGAACCCCTGGTCTTCGGGGCGCATCGGATGGATGCCGCCCAAGTGCCATTTACCGATGTGCGCCGTTCGATAGCCCGCTTGCCGCAGCACTTCGGCGATCGTGATTTCGGACCCCGGCATGCCGAGTTCCGCCATCGGCCGCATCGCGTCAGCTTTATCTTCGTGGATGATCGCCTTCAATGGGCTCGGATCGTCCGCGGTCATCAGTTGCGCGATCGAAACGCCGATCTTGAAGAACGGTGTGTACTCAAAACCAAAACGCGTCGAATAACGTCCGGTCATGATCGACGCGCGCGACGGCGCGCAGACCGCGTTGGCCGAATAACCATTCGTGAACGCGACGCCGGCGCGCGCGATCGAATCGATGTGCGGCGTTTGCAGCGGACTGTCTACGCCGCCGTTTCGGTAGAACGACACGTCGTTGAAACCCATGTCGTCGGCGACGATGACGATGATGTTCGGTGGCCGGCCCGAGGCCGGCACTATAAGCCGCTCCTTCACAACCGCTGAAGGCTCTGACGCGGGCGCTGAGGCGGTCTGAGGTCCCGCGCCCCAGGTCACTTCCTGGTTGGGGCCGACGGGGCTCGTGATCGCGGCGATGCGCGGCGCGACGGCGAGAATCAGCGCCAACCGGTTCTGGTACGCGATCGCGAGCAGCACCACGAGGACGACGATGAAGAACGCGAGCTTTTTCATGGGGGTCTCGGCGGCGGCTCACACGATTGAGTGTATTGAGTGTAGTGCATCGAACGCCGATTGACGCCTCGCGCCGCGACGCGTATCAAGACGCAGGGCTTCGTTGAAGAACAAATCGAACAAGCGCTGAATGACACCGCGTCGGATCAACCCGCCCCATTATTTTCTCGGCAGTCTGCTGCTGATGATCGGGTTCGCGCAGTTTGCGTGGGGCAGCCATCTGGTACCGGCGCCGTGGCCATGGCTGGGTATCGTTCCCATCGTGATCGGAGTTCTGATCGCATTGCTCGCGTCGCGCCAATTTGCGCAAGTCGGCACGAACATCATCCCGCTGACAAAGTCCAGCGCGCTGGTAACGAACGGTTTGTTCGCGCGCACGCGTAATCCGATGTATCTCGGCATGGTGCTGACGCTCGCGGGAGTCGCGTGGCTGCTCAACAGCGCGTTGCCGTGGCCGGTGCTGGTGGTGTTCATCGCGATTCTCAAACTTCGCTTCATCCGGCACGAGGAGGCGTTGATGGCCCAGACATTCGGCGATCAATATCTCGAATACCAAAAACAAGTGCGGCGCTGGATGTAGTCGCGCAGTGACGAACCCACCCGTATCGAAGGTGCCGCTGTCACAGCACCTCAACTACAGCCTTGGCATGTTCGCGCCGAGCGCGCTGATCGTGTTTTCGCGCTCGTTCCTGTTGTTCTTCTACTCGCAGGTCGTCGGTCTCGATCCGTGGCTCGCCGGCATCGCATTGACCGTCGGTCGCGTCTGGGACGCGATCTCCGATCCGGTGATGGGCGCGATCTCCGATCGCACTCGATCGCGCTGGGGGCGCCGGCGTCCGTACATCATGTTCGGCGCCGTGCCGCTCGCGATCGCATATGTCTCGATGTGGGTACCGCCGACCGGCTGGTCGCAGACGGGGTTGTTCCTCTATCTGATGGCCACCGACATCGTCTTCAACACGCTTGTCACGGTTGTGA
>CAYUMA010000134.1:0-13140 GCA_964445675.1 uncultured Pseudomonadales bacterium
GCAGACTGGGCAACGCGGCGACCGAAGGCGCCGCGACTTCGATACGGCGGTCGCCTTCGTGCGCCGGTGCGTCCACGGCATCACGCCTACCGACACGCAGGATCGAGCCCGTGATCGCGTTCGGCCGAAACGTCGCGAGAGATTTGACACCGAGTTCCCACGCTGCCCGATACAGGTCGCGAAATTCAGCGAACGGATAGTCCGCCGGGACGTTGACCGTCTTGGATATGCCCGAGTCGATGTAGGGCTGCACCGCAGCGACCATGCGCGCGTGGTCGAGTGCGGAGATATCGAGCGCGGCAACGAACGCATCTGGAAGCTGCGCAGCGCCGTGCGCGGTGCGATAGAGCCGGTACGCATGATCCTCGACGGTGAACTCTTCGTATGCACCGTCACGCCCGCGTTTTCGGCGACGATAACTCCACGCGTAGGCCGGTTCGATGCCGTTGCTCGCGTTGTCGGCGAACGCGAGGCTGATCGTTCCTGTTGGCGCGATCGACAGCAGGTGACTGTTGCGGATGCCGCGCGCGCGAATGTCGTCGCGGATCGCTGTTGGCAGCCGCTGCACGAAGCGCGAGTCGACGAAGCGTTGATCGAACAGCGGAAACGCGCCCTTCTCGGCCGCGAGATCGATCGATGCGCGATACGCGTGATCGCGCATCGTCGCGGCGATCGTCTTTGCAAGCGCGCGGCCGTCTTCGCTGTCGTAGCGCACGCCGAGCATCACCAGCGCATCGCCGAGCCCCAGGAACCCCAGGCCGATGCGGCGCTTCGCGCGTGCTTCGTCGCGTTGTTTCGCGAGCGGCCAAGGGGTGCCGTCGAGCACGTTATCGAGCATCCTGACCGCGATCGTGACCAGCTCGCTCAGCCGCGCATAGTCGAACCGGGCGTGCGGTTCGAACGGCGCGACGATGCAGCGCGTCAGATCGATGCTGCCGAGGCAACAACAGCCATAGGCCGGCAACGGCTGCTCGGCGCACGGATTGGTCGCCTCGATGCGTTCGCAGTAGTAGAGGTTGTTGTCTTCGTTGACGCGATCGATGAACACGATGCCCGGTTCGCCGTGATCGTAAGTAGATCGCATGACTTCGTCCCACAGCGCGCGGGCGTTGACGCGTCGATATACCCAAATGCCGTCGCCGCGCTGATACGCGCCGGGAGTCATCAAACGGGGCGCCGGCGCAACGGGATGCACCAGTTCGTGATCGGCGTCGGCGTGCAGCGCCCTCATGAACTCGTTCGTGACGGCGATGCTCATGTTGAAATTGACGAGTTCGCCCGGCGTACTCTTCGCGTGTACGAATTCGAGTACGTCGGGGTGGTCGATCCGCAGCACCGCCATCTGCGCACCGCGTCGCGCGCCGGCGGACTCGACCGTCTCACACGAACGGTCGAACACGCGCATGTATGACACGGGTCCGCTCGCCTCCGACTGCGTGGTCCGCACCGCCGCGCCGCGCGGCCGCAGCCGCGAGAAGTCGTAGCCGACGCCGCCGCCGCGCCGCATCGTTTCAGTGGCTTCCTGCAATGCCACATAAATTCCAGGATTGCCGTCCGCGTCGCTGTGCGAGATCGAATCGGCTACGGGCTGCACGAAACAATTGATCCACGTCGACGCGCGCCGCGTTCCGGCCGCCGAATTGACGCGACCGCCCATGATGACGCCGCGCTGTTGCGCCGACAGGAACAGCGGCTCCCAATGCAGCGGCGCGTCTTCGAGCGACGCAAGGGCATGTGCGACGCGGCGCTGCACGTCGATGGCGTTCGTTTCCGCGTCGACACAATACTTGTCTCGCAGCGCATCGACGCAGATGCGTTGCGCAGCGCCAGCGCCAGTCAATTCGTCCGTTTGCATTTGCAGGGTCGTTGTCGTGAGTGCGCCATTATCTGCCTTTAAGCAACGTGCGCGTTCGATGTCGAGTCAAGTAGAAACAACATAGTCCAGCGACGTACCATCCGACGCGTCGTCGAACAAGGACGTTTCCATGCATCTGCGAATGTTGTCGGCCACGCGCGTGTTCAAGCTGTTTGCAATGCTCGTCGGGATCATTCTCCCGTTGCACAGCGTCGCCGAGGAGAGCGCCGCCGAGTTGGCTCGCGCTGCGCAGAATCCAGTGGCGTCGATGATCAGTTTGCCCTTTCAATCGAATACCAATTTCAACTTTGGTCCGGAAGAGGAAACGCAGCAGGTTTTGAACATTCAGCTGGTTTGGCCGATCACTCTGAATGAAGACAGCCCAGCAAACCGAGCCGCTACCTGAGCTTTTCACCGATCATCACAGCCGACTGGAAACCAGCCACTCGGACACCTGGACGGTTCCGCTCGGTGGGGCAATCGGGCAGGTCATGAAGTGGGGCAGGTGATACCGCGGCGAATTCGCCAGCGCGTACTCATCGCCGCAGCGCGCGCGAGCGTTCCACCAGCGTCGCGTCGCCGACGCGTGCGGCAAGCGCGCCGAGCGCGATTTCATCGGGACCCATCCATTCAAGGTCTTCCAGCAAATCCGTGAGCGGTACGTCGTACCGCAGCGTAGCCAGTGTTCGAAACAGCCGCGCGTCAGCGCGCGCGGCGCGCAGATTTTCTGCGAGCACCCGCGCGCCGCGCACGGTCACCGACCACTCTGTTTCGGCGTCCGGAATCGCTTCGAGCGTCTTGTACACCGCGAGCACCGCGGCAGCCGACTTCGCCCCCCAGCGCGCGATGCCGGGAAAACCGTCGGCGCTATCGCCGACGAGCGCGAGCCAATCCGGAATCGATTCGGGACCCACGCCAAATTTCTCGGTCACGCCGATTTCGGTCAGCGTCGTGCCGCGCATGCGATCACGACAGACGATGCGTTCGCCGCGCACGCATTGCGTGAGGTCCTTGTCCGGCGAACAGATGACGACCTGTTCCACTGCCGGTAACGCGGCCAGGCGCGCAGCCGCGGTCGCGATGGCGTCGTCGGCTTCGAATTCGACCATCGGCCACGTGACGATGCCGAGCGCACGAGTCGCATCCTCGGCGAGTGCGAACTGCGACCAGAGCGCCGGATCGATGCCCTCGCCGGTCTTGTAGCCCGCATACAACCCATTGCGGAACGACTCGATCACGTGATCGAACGCAATTGCGACGTGCGTGACGTCCGGTTCCGCGAGCAGCGCGAGCATCGAGCGCAGGAGCCCGCGAACTGCACCCACCTCCGCGCCATCGCTGGCTTGTTTGGGCGGCGTGCCATAAAACGCTCGATACAGTTCGTACGTGCCATCGACGAGATGGACTTTCATTGCGAACCACGCTGTCGCCGATCCCACCCGGCATCACGCGCGCGTTGTAGCAGCGTGCGCAGCAGACGTCTGAGATCGTCGCGGACGTGTTCCGGTTCGCCGAGTGCAGGCAAGACGTCGGCGATCGCTTCCAACGTTGAGACATAGTCGCGGCGCGGCTCCTTGCGCAAGCGACCGTACATCGACGGCTCTCGCGGTGTCAGCACGATGCGCGATAGCTTCAACAGCCAGGCGTTGCGCCACCACAGCGTCTTGGCCTGACTCCACGTCCCATCGAGCACGAGGATGCCGTCGAGTCCGTGGTGTTCGAGGTCCTGCACGTGACCGTTGCGATCCACGACGACGACGCGATTGGCTCTGGCTGTGTCGGGCAACTCGACCAACAACTTCGCGGCCGCAAGTACCGCCCATCGTTCGCGCGGCGCGTTCGCGACGCCCAACGCGTGATCGAGCGACGCCCACGACAGGCCGACCCGGATCTCGGCGTTCGGCAACGTTAGCGTGACCAGCCTCGCGGTGCCCAGCGTCTCGTCGTCCTCCTGCGGATGTTGCAGCACGACGATGCGCAGGCGCGTATCCACCGGCTCGACGCGATCACAGATGCAGATCGGTAGCGGTTTCTCGCAGCGCGGGCACGATTGGAGTTCGATGGTCATCCGCGTTTTGCGCTTCCAGTTGCGCGTTCGTGAAGGACGGGGACGGTAGAGGATTCGCGCGTAGGCTGGCAAGTGTGTGGTGGGCTCGCTGCAATACTGCGTGCGCCGGCGATGTCCTTGGCTGTTACACCCACGCCCCGCGAATCGTGGAGGAAACGCGTGTATGGAATCGTTGGACTCAGCGGGCCACGCGAAGCCGCCCCGAACCGCGTGCTAGTCGACGCTGATTTGCTCAAGTGGCGCGCCAACGACCAAGACGACATCCTTGCGCTGTCGCGAATTCATCCCTACTTTCAGTTCAGATTGATTGCTACGCAGATGTGGCTTCGTATGTGTCTTGAAGGGGAATCGGGGACCCAGTTGTCTGATGCGCTGTTGCAGATCAAGAGAAGCTGACGTGACGCCGCAGTTCCAGGTGCGTGAATGGAAAGCGGCTGACGATTCCGCGATGCGAGCACTAATGCAGATGCAAATGGACCTGGATCCCGGATGGCCGCCCGCCTACGCAAGGAGCGGCGATCTGGCGGACTGGCTGGGCGCGCCGGCAAATCTCGGGCGCTGGATCGCCGTGGATGACGCGGGAACACCCGTAGGGCACATCGGTATTGGCACAGTTAATCCGGGGCCCGTTGCGGAATTTCTACGGTCGGCCCTGCAATGCGACCTGGATAACATGGCCGAGATTTGCCGCGCTGTGGTGGACCCGACAGCCCGTGGCCGAGGTTTGTCGGGGCTTCTCACTCGAAAGGCACTGCGCGCCTGCATCGAAGCCGGACTGGTGCCGGTGTCGACTGTGCTCAGCAACCGGGGGTCATGGCTGACCAACATGGTCTCGACAGGATGGCGGAACGTTGGAAGCGCCAAGTCGTTGGTCAGTGACGGTGACCTGGTCGCATTGATTCCTCCGCAAAAGTTCATCGATGCCGCGCTTCGTACAAGACGAACATGATCAATGCCCGCGCCCGAATGGGTGGCCGTTTCAGACGTGCGTTAGAGAATGCAGGTGCGTATGTCGTCGCGAAGAGAAAGCGCGTCCAGGAGTACGGATTCGTGGAGACTGCGTACGCCGCGATCATGCGTCGCATGGCCCATCTCGGGTTCCATCTTTTTCTGGTCGAACTCGGTGATGACAATCAGGATATTGCGATGCCGAAGCTGCCGTCGGGATATACGACGCGAGCGACGGATCTAGCTGAGCTCTGGCCATGGGTGGGCAAAGTCGATGGGTTGTCGGCGGAATTCCTACGTGCGGCCATCGCCCGTGGCGACCGTTGCGTCGCAAATTTTTTCAACGACGAGCTCGTCGGCTACGGTTTCGTCACGAAGGGACGTGCGCCGGCCACAGATCAGTTGGACGTGATGATCGATGATCGGCTCGTATACCGCTACAAAGGGTGGACACATCCGGGTCATCGGCGAAAGCATCTCAGCCATGCCAGAGGCCGATTGAATCGACAATTCTTTCCGTTGACCGACGGGCGACGAACCGTGGACTTCGTCGCGGTCCACAACCTTGAATCGAAGCTCAAGCACGCGGATCTACACCCCGTACGGCTAGGCTATTGCGGCTTTGTCAGGTTGTTTGGGCGTGAGTATCCGTTCACCCAGAGGGTCCCGCGCATATTCGGTTTTCGGTTGGCGCGACGACAAGCCGGCAGCGACAGTCTTTGATCGGGCGCGAATACGTCGAATCCTCGCACTCGCAGACTGCAATCTCGAACACGAACATACAAACGAGTCCGTTAAGGGGGCCGAACGATCCGCAACGAATCGTCCGACTGAATTTCCCATCGACAATTGAATCGTGTTCGACGCAGGCTTCAATCGATATAGCGCCGAAACCAGAGTTCCTGCGCGACGCACCGGAACAGCAGCGTCCCACCGGTACCGTCGGCCTCGAAGCGGCAAACCAAATGCGCCAGGCCTACCGGGTCAAAAATTCCGCGATCCCTCGTGCGCCGCGCGCTCAGCAAATCGCGGATGGCGCCGCGGTGCGGTTGCAGCCAACGCTGCAACGGTGTGTTGAAGCCGACCTTGTCGCGCCGGGACAGAATGCCCGCCGGCAGATCGGCTGCAAAGGCGCGCCGCAGGATATGTTTGGTTCGCGCACCGCGCATCTTTTGATCGAATGGCAGGCCGAACACGAACTCGACCACCCGATGATCCAGGAACGGCAGGCGTGACTCGACTGAGTGCGCCATGCTGATGGCGTCGCCAAAGTGGAGCAGCTCCGGTAGCAGACCGCGTGCGTGGTCGTGATACAGCGCCTGGGTCAACGGGTCTGCGAACTGCTCTGGCGTCATACCCATGTCTGCCTGAGCCTGCTCGCTCAGCATGCGCGCGACGATCGGTGGGGCTGACGTTGACCGCGGCCCTGTGCGAATACCCAACGCCTGCAGCAGCGGGCGCGTGTGCACGCGATTGCGTAGTTGCCAGGCGGCGATCATGCGCGGCACGCCGCGGTGCAGATTCCATGGACGCAGCCGCCCGAGCTCCGCGCGCAAGTACGGCCCCGCGTAGCGATCCGGGTAGCCGGCGAGCATCTCGTCCGCGCCCTGGCCCTCCAGCACTACGCGCGCCTGCGCCGACACGGAGCGCAACAACTGCCAGCGTGCGAGTTCCTGACCCCGCCGGGGCGGTGAGTCCAGGTGCCAAGTCAGGGCCGCAAGATCGTCCAGCAGATGCGATGGCTCGTACTCTGAGTAATGGAGCGGCATGCCTACGTGCCGAGCGACGAGTGTGGCATAGCGAGCCTCGTCGCCCTCGAAGCCCGGGAATGTCGCCGTGTACGCCTCGATGCGGGCGGCCACCCCCTGAGCGCCGGCGTGCACCGCGATCGAGGATGAGTCGAGGCCCCCACTCAGCAACAGCGCAACCGGGACGTCGGACCGCAAGCGAATGCGCACGGCATCGCGGAACAGCGCGCGGAACGTCGCCTCAGGATGCTTGTAGTCGTAGCGCTCCGATTGCTCCGTGTAGGACCAATACGGTGTTTCATGATGGCCGTCCTGCGTGACCACGAGGTTGTGCCCCGACGCCACTTGAGCGATGCCGGCAAATGCGCTATCGCGGCCATTCGTGCGTTCATCAAAGGTCAGATACCGACGCACGTATGACAGGTTGGGTGTCGCCGGCAGTTCGCCGCCAGCGAGTATGGCCTTCACCTCTGACGCGAAGTAAAAGCTGTCGCCATGCCACGCGACGAACAGCGGTTTGATCCCGAATCGGTCGCGCGAGCACACCAGCCGACGTCGACGCGCATCCCAAAGCGCGTATGCCCACATCCCGTTGAACCGGCGTGCGCAGTGCTCACCCCATTCCTCGTAGGCATGCACAATCACTTCGGTATCGGTATGCGAACGGAATGTGTGCCCGCGCGCCTCGAGTTCCGCCCGCAGTTCGACATAGTTATGAATGGCGCCGTTGAACACCACGAAGACATCGCTGGTTTCGTTGGCGATAGGCTGCCGCCCGGCCGTACTCAGATCGACGATCGCCAGCCGACGGCTGGCGAGCAGCACGTCGGGCACGAAGTCGGCGGCAAGCGCACGACCCACCGCCGCACGACCGCACTGCGCGCCGGCGAGCAGATAGCCAAAATCATCCGGACCGCGGTGGACGAGGGTCTGCGCCATACGTTCGATCCGCACGCTATCGGCTGGATCGAGTCCGCGCCGACGCCACAAGCCGGTGATACCGCACATAAAGTCGCCTAGCTAGAAGATCGCAGGTCGGCCTGTCGGTGCCGATCATGTCAATTCCTTCAGCTTACCGACGTGTCCCGGGAATCGGGTTGATGCGAATGTAATCCCATCTGACACGCTTACATCGCCGAAGCGTCTTTGCGACACGAGATCTATTGGGTTGCGTCATGATGACAAGCGCACTCTCTGAACAAGCGCACTCACTGAATTGGAACAAGCGGAGGCGGTCCGAAGATGCAGAATGCAACCTTGTCGATGCCTGGGACGAACCGCCGAAGCGCCTTTCGGTCGCGAATCCTAGCGGGCCTGCTGAACCGGCTCGGCCGCATCGGAGTCAGAATCCAGCTCTTCCTGCTGGTCCGAGAAGGTGCCTCGCCGAATGTCGCGACGATTGCTTCGGACCCTCGCTTCACGTCGGGATTCATAGGCGCCGAGGACATACCAGAGCTTGTCCGCGTCGAACCTTTCGTCGACGCGGGCAAGTGCGCGGACCGGCTTCGGCGCGGACTCGTGTGCTATGCCGTCAAGGATGGCAGCCGCATCGTTGCCAAGATGTGGTGCGACCTGGAAGAGGTCAACTTCCCGCCTGCGCGCCGGCGCCTCGAAGATCGCGAAGCCTATTTATTCAGCGCCTACACCGACCCCACCTACCGCGGCCAGAACCTGGCACCGTTCATGCGGCTGAATTGCTACGGTGCCCTGCGCGCGCTCGGCCGCAATTCGTTCTTGAGCTACACGGAATTTTTCAACACGGCGGCGCGTCGCTTCAAGGCAAAGCTCGGCGCAAAGGACGAATCACTATGTGTTCATGTCGCCCTCTTCGGGTACTACTCGCACACCTTTACATTGCGGCGTTACACGACGCAGCCTTGACCGATGCTGCAGCCGACTCATCGCGTTTCGAGTGTGAATAATCCACGCGCCCACCCGAGGCAATCGGTGCTCGTGCTGGATCAGGTGCCCCAGACGTTAGCGGTCGTCAGGTCGCTTGGACGCGCGGGCTACCACGTCATCGTGGGACGCAGTCGCGCACGCACCGAAGTCGAGTCATCTCGATATTGCCACGAAGTGTGGCGCCACCCCGCTGTCGCCGATGCCGTCTCATTTGGGGCGGCGTTGTCTCGGTTCCTCGACGATCGAGCAGACATTGACGCGATCTTTCCGGTGGGCGAGGCGAGCGCAGCCGCGCTATGCAGTTTGCAAGGCATTCTGGCCCGGAACATTGATATCGCAATGGTCCCTCCGACGACTTTCGAGGCATGTCGACACAAGGGCCGAGCCAATCTGATGGCTCGACAAGCAGGGATCTTGGTTCCCGAGACGCGAACAGTTCGCAGCGTCGAGGAGTTGCAAGCCTTTGTGGCCTCTGTCGGGTTCCCGGTGATCGTCAAGCCGATTCGATCGATCACAAAAGTTTTCGGGCGGAAGGCCTACATCGTCACGTCTGCAGAAGAACTGCGCGTGACGTTCCATACATGGCCCGCCGAGCACGATGCCCTGCTCATCCAACGATATGTCGAGGGCCGGTTGGAACAATGCGACTTCATCGCGGCAAGCGGCGTCCTGGTCGCCTATTTCCAGGGTCATGCGCTGCGAACTGACATGCTTGACGGGACTGGATTCGCAGTAGATTTTCTGTCGGATCCGATTGCTGAGGACGTCATGGCGGCATGCCGCAAGTTTGTACGCCTGCACAACTATTCAGGTGCAGGTCTACTGCAACTCATCCGCAGCCTCGATGACGGCAAACTTTACTTCATTGAGAACAACCCAAGACTGGCCGCTGGAATCGCGCAGAGCATGATATGTGGTTTGGATTTCCCGCTACTGACACTGCAGGCAACATCTCGCCATCACACCGGTGTCCTGAAGGAGGTGATGGACGCCGTACAACCGTATCGGGCTCACAACCGCACCCATTGGTTGCAGCGGGATATCAACGGCTGGCTAAGTGCGAGGGCCGTGCTTTCCGCGGCCGAGCGGCGTCGTTGGCTGAACGCGCTATTCTGGTCGCTCTTACGCGCCGACAACCACATGACCTGGGACTGGCAGGACCCGCTTCCGAGCCTCTGGATCTATGGCAACCTGTTACGGCGACTGGCGGTTGGTGTGCTAGTGCGTTTTTTCGGCCACAGACATGCATGATCTCGAACCGCGAGCCGTCAACGCAGCAATTGTTCTGAAGCTCCGCCACAGTCGCGCTGGTCCGTGTGCATAGTAGGAATTGATATGGGAAAACTCGCCAATTTCGCCGTCCGAAGGCGGGATTGGGGTCTCAAGCGCGTGTTGCATTGGGAAGTGATGAATGCGCTGGCGAAGCTGGGTGCGCGCGTGCACTACGTCAATGTCGACGCCAACGTGCGCGCGATCGAGCGCCCGGAACTACCACCCGGCCACGAGGCGCGCTTCGCCGGTCACGAGGAGATGCTCCGCTACGCCGGTCGCGTGCCGGGAATCGACCGCGAGTTTCTCGACATGGTGTTCGCCCGCGGTGACATCTGCATCGGCAATTTCCGCGGCGATGAGTTGCTCGGCTTCGCCTTTATCAGCCTCACCCGCGCGCGCGCAACCGATCAGCTCGATGTGCTGATCCCCGAAGGATTCCACTACATCTACAAGGGCTGGACCCATCCGGATCACCGGCAAGCAAAGCTGACCACCGCAAGAATCTATCTGCGCCAACAGCTGGTGCGGTCCAACCGCGGGCAGTGGTCGATCAGCTACACCGAAACGCACAACTATGTATCGCTGCTGCACGGCTACCGGCATCCGCGCGAGCGCACGCTGCGCATGGGATTTTGCGGTTGGATCACGCTGTTTGGCCGTCAGATCCCATTCAACAGCCGGCGCGCGCGCTGGATCGGATTCGAGTTGATCCGAAAAGACGATGATGGACGCCGACAATACGTCTGGTAGCCCGCGAGGCACGGTGGATTTTTGGGCTCATTCGATGCGACGAATGCAGGGGCTCCAACATCGGCGCAAGTAGCTACACAACCGACAACGTCGATCTGCTGCGCGGCGGGTGAGCGTAACGCGCTCCGTTACCAGACGTACTGCCGCACGCGGGTGTCGTCGGTGCGGACAAATTCCAAGCCGATCCAACGCGCGCGGCGTGTTGTGAACGGAATCTTCCGGCCGAAGAGCGTGATCCAGCCTGCGAATCCCATCCGCAGTCCGCGCAGCCGCGGATGCCGATAGCCGTGCAGCAGCGACGCATAGTTGTGTGTCTCAATCAAGCTGATGTTGCGCTGCTCGTGCTCGACCGGAAGTGTCTTGCGGCGCACATAGCCGCGCATGCGCGACAGGTTCGCGCGGCGGTGTTCGGAATGCGTCCACGACTTGTAGCCGTAGCGGAAACCTGGGGGGACGAGCACATCTATTTGATCGTTCACGCGCGCGCGCACATATCCGTTGAACGAATAGCCGACGAGTCGACCATTGAAGAAGTTTGCGGTGCAGCGGTCGCCGCGCCCGAACGCGGTTTCGAGAAACGCGCGAGAGAGAGCGGGATCCGACGCATACGGCAGCAGATCGTCGAGGCCGACGACGCGCGTCTCGTACCCCGGCGGGACCACAGGTTCTGTCTCGCCGACGATCTCGCGCATGCCGCTGCCGACGAAGACGTAGTGCACGCGCAGGCCGAGCTTCGACAGGGCCTGCATCACTTCCCAATGGAGTGCCCGCTTGAGACCCCAATCTCTGCGACGCACATTGAAGTTGGCAATTTTCGACACGGCGCTGGCGTCTTTCGTCCTAGTTGTGCGTTTCCGCGTACCAATGCCCCGCTCTTCGTACGGACGCGGCACGGTGACGAAATGGAAATGACCGCGCATCTTGGACCGATGGCGCCGCAGATGGTCTTCGTGCGTCCGGGCCTTGTAGCCGCAGCGGAAACCGCGCGGAATCAATACGTCGAGATGGGCGGACACGCGTGCTAGCGAGCGCGTGCATCAACTCCCAGTGCACTGCGCGGCGTATGCTCCAGTCGCGCCGCCGTGCGCGGAAGTTCTCGAGTATGTTTGTGATCCAGTTCATGCCTCGGACGACTCCGCGTCGGGCCGCGCGACACCCGCGCGCCGTTTGCGTGCGGAGTATATTTCGCTCGTGACGCACTTTGCTCGCGAAGTGGTGGCAACGGTACATCGGTGTTCGTCGCTCCGGCGCGCGGCGGACCGCAGCTGAAGGCGCGTCGCCGCGAAATTCCGAACTTCATCGGGACCTACTGAGCAGAAGTCGCAGGCGCTGCCAGCCGGCGTCGCCGACGATCGACCTGACACCCTGTCGGATGTGGGCCCGAGCGCGTCTATGCGCGGCCGCGAGTCGCGAATTCGTCACGTGGACGTAGTGTGCGTTCGGCACATCGGTCGCGAAGCGCAACTTGTACGGTTCGTCGCCGATCGTGAAATCGAACAGCACCGCCCCTTCGCCGCGGGCGCGCTCGAGGAGCCGCTTCAGCAGCATCAACCCTGGCGAGAATTGACCGAACGCGGGTTCATAGGTGGGCTTGTACAGCACGAAAGCGCCGGCGCGCAGGAAGCCGAAATGCGCAGCGATCAACTGCCCGTCGAGGCGCAGCACCGTGAAACGCAAATCGCCGCTCGGATCGAGTTCGCGTACGACTGCGCGATAGAACGCGCGTTTGTCGGGCTGGAGAAACAGGCTCGGCGTGCCGGTGGTGGCCCACCGCCGCACATGCTGATCGAAGAACGCATCGAGCAGCGGTTCCACTTCCTGCGCTTGCGTGTACGTGTCGCAGACGAGCGCGCCCTGCCGCGCGAGTACGTGCTCAACGCGACGCATGCTCTTCTTGTGTAGCGTCGCTTCGACCGCCGACATCACGAGCCGTGGGCACGGCACCGCTTCTGCCAAGGTCGCATAGAACGTGCCATGCAGCCGTCGAAGGCACCCAACGGATTCGCTGGTGGGCGGAAATCGGCCGAGAACGAAATGACGGAAGCCAGGCGTCGCGTGCATCGCTGCAGTGAGCATCAGCGTGAGCACCGTATCGATCTCGCTCGCGCTGCAGTCATTTGCAACTACAAAATCTGCGTAGTCCGACGGTCCTTTGCCGGCAAACTCGACTAAGCCGTCGCGATGTTGAAACGCTGCGGCCGCGATCAGCCTGCCGCGGCTCGAAATCTCAACGACGATCAGCGCAGCGTCGCCGCCGAGGGTTGCGCGCCACGCGCGCAACCAGCCGGACGTCGCGAATAGCATGTTCGACGCAGAACGCTCGACCAACTGATCCCATTCTCCGCCGGGCCGGAACAGCACACCAAAGTCAGTCGCGACGGAGACCTGGCAGGTTTCGGAGGGAATCGGCGCCTGCACGTTGGCGTCAACTACCGCCAGCCGTCGACGCAGGCGATCCAGGTTCCGTCGGTCAGCGTGTGGGCATCGACGTGGTGCATACCTGATGCGTTCCAGCCTTGGCCTGTTCCGCAGAGAATCGGTCGCAGCGACGTCGCTCGTTCGGCGTATCGTTCGGTCGACAATTCGGTGATCTCGCG
>CAYUMA010000135.1:0-2326 GCA_964445675.1 uncultured Pseudomonadales bacterium
GCGACATCGACATCGGGCCGCTCGGCCAGATAGCGGACCACCCTGCCAAGCAGCGAGTCGCCCATGCCGACGAGCCGCGCGCGACGGTGGTCATCGAGCTTCGCGAGATATTCCGGATGCCGCAGCAGCAGCGTCAGCAATCGATCATTTAATGGCGAACTTGCCAGCGCCGCTGCGGGTCGTCTCGCCGGGAGCGCGGTCTTCGCGAGCTTCGCCCCACGCTGGAGCCCTTCCGGAGAGACCTTGGTCAACGTCGCGAGACGCTCGATCGTCAATTCACGCAGCACACCGTCGGGAATCGTCTTGATATACGGCAGCGCCAGGTCCGCCAGGCGCGCGCGGCCGTCCATCGCGGTCAGATCGAGGCCTTTGCTCAAGCCCTGGAACAGGTATTCGGCCGCGCTGATGGCGCCGCCGAGGCGCTCGATGAAGCGGGCCTTGCCCTCTTTGCGAACCAGGGAATCCGGGTCCTCCCCGTCCGGCAGGAACATGAACCGCAGCTGATGTCCCGCGGTCAACGTGGGGAGTGCGACCGTGAGAGCTTTCCACGCGGCGTCCCGACCGGCCGAGTCACCATCAAAACAGCAGATGACCTCCGGCGCCTGGCGGAACAATTTTTCGAAGTGGGCGACGCCGGTCGCGGTACCCAGCGTTGCGACCGCATTGGGAATGCCGGCCTGCGCCAACGCGACGACGTCCATGTAGCCTTCGACCACGAGCAATTTGTCGATCCGGCGCAGCGCGAGGCGCGCGTCGTACAGTCCGTACAGCTCCTTACCCTTATGGAACAGCTCGGTCTCGGGCGAGTTGAGGTATTTCGGCTGTTCGTCGCCGAGCACGCGGCCGCCGAAGGCGATCACGCGGCCGCGCAGATTGCGGATGGGAAACGTGATGCGGTCGCGGAATCGATCGTACGTGCGCCCCTGATCATTCTTCACGAGCAACCCGGCCGCGATCAGGTCCGCCTCCCCGGCCGCGGCGAGTTCCGTCTTCAGGCCATCCCACCCGGGTGGCGCAAAGCCGATGCCGAAGTCGCGCGCAATGACGCCGGTCAAGCCGCGTGCTTTCAGGTAGTCGACGGCGCGCGCCGCGTCGGCGTGCGAGCGCAACATCCTGCGAAAGTACTTGTCGGCGTCTTCGAGTACCCGCAGCAGTCTGTTGTGTTGCTCATCGTCGGTTCGCGCGCCGTGCTCGCGCGGGACTTCGACGCCGGCAATCGACGCGAGCGCTTCTACTGCGGCCACGAATTCGAGCCGGTCGTGTTCCATCAGAAACGTCAGAGCGGTGCCGGTCGCACCGCAGCCGAAGCAGTAATAGAACTGCTTCTCCGGATTGACGCTGAACGACGCCGTTTTTTCATTGTGAAACGGGCACAGCGCCTGGAAATTTCGACCGGTTTTGCGCAGCGTCACGCGCGCATCGACGACGTCGACGATGTCGACCCGCGTCAACAGATCATTGATGAAGGATTGGGGAATCCGGCCGGCCATGCGGCAGTGTAGCTTCTGCACGCTGATGAAAAACTCCGCGGATGCGGAGTTTTTAGGGCCCGAGCAGCGCCTTGACGCGTGCGCTGACGCTGGCCATATCGGCGCGACCCTGCACGGAGTCGCGCAGCGCCGCCATCACTTTGCCCATATCGCGCATCGTCGCTGCACCGCTCGCCGCGATCGCGCCGCGAATCAGTGCGTCGAGTTCAGGTTCGCTCAGCGCTGTGGGCATGAACTCTTTGAGCAGCGCGATCTCGTAGGCTTCCTGGTCCGCCAGGTCGATCCGGCCGGCGGCGCGGAACTGGCTCTCCGAGTCGTTGCGTTGCTTCAACATGCGATTCAGGACTGCGACAACGTCGCTATCGGTAAGCTCGCGCCGCTCGTCGACCTCGATCCGCTTGATCTCGGCGCCGACGAGCCGCAATGCAGCGACCCGGGACTTGTCCCGGGCCTTCATTGCCGTTTTGGTGGCCTCAACGATGCGTCCGCGGAGATCGGACATGGGGGCCAGGGTCAGAAACTGCGCTCGAAGCGCCGGGATTCGCGTTGCAGCTTCTTCTGGTGCCGTTTGACGGCGGCAGCAGCTTTGCGCTTGCGTACCGACGTCGGCTTCTCGTAGAACTCGCGGCGGCGTACTTCCGACAGGATGCCGGCTTTTTCACAGGATCGTTTGAAACGTCGCAGCGCGACGTCGAAAGGTTCGTTCTCTCTGACTTTGACTGATGGCACCCGAACTCATCCTCCAGCTCGTAATAAAGAGTCGACGACCAGATCCACGCAGCGGTCTGATCAGCACAAAAGGACGCGGATTCTACTCAGTAAGTCGCGCCGACGCA
>CAYUMA010000136.1:0-2087 GCA_964445675.1 uncultured Pseudomonadales bacterium
GAGGCGCATCGCGTAGACGCCGGTGAAGCGTACCGCGGGTTCACCGCCGGCGTTGATGACGCACTCGAGCAACAAGCGCGCCTTGCCTTCGTTGCGCAGGCGGACAAAACAGTCGGCTTGATCGCGGATCGAGAATGCGCAGGTCGCGACGATCGCTTCCTGCACCGGACGTTCGTAGTGGATCTTGCCGTCGGCGATCACGATGCTCGCGTCGATGCCGCGCATCTTCAGTTGCAGCCACGTCATGCCCCAGCCGCACAGCGACGAAATCGCGTACAGGCTACCGGCGAAGGCGGTGCCGTGCACGTTGACGTTCGGTGCCAGGTCGGCGCGCACCACCAGCTGGTCGTTGGCGAAGTCGATGACGCCCACGCCCATCGCCTTGCTGATGGGAATTTGCTCGTGCCAGGTGCGTTCCAGTTCGACGCAGAGTCGTTTCATCGCGCGGAGGTTTTCCTGTTTGTCGTGAGTAGATCCGGCAGCTTCGTCGCGTACCCGGTAGCGGCTTCGATCGTCTTCGCGTAGCCGAGTAATTGCCGCTCTGTGCGCACCCGCGCGACGAGCTGCATGCCGATCGGCAGGCCTTCGCTGCTGAAGCCCGCCGGCAGCGACAGCGCGGGACATCCCGTGGCGGTGAGGCGCGCGCAGCTCTGCATCCAGCCGAGGTAGTCGGGCATCGCAACGCCTTCTATTTCGGTGACGTAAGGCTGCTCGACGTCGAACGGCAATACTTGCGTCGTCGGCCCAAGCAGCAACGTGTAGTCGTGAAAGAAGCACGTGACCCGGTCGTACAACACTCGGCGTGCGGCCCACGCACGATCCAGATCCGCCATCGTCAACGCCTCGCCCGCGGCCAGATTCGAACGAATCGTGTCCTTCAGTTGCGCGCGTGAGGCAGCCGGCAGTGAACCAAATCGCTGGCGATACGAGTTGGCGCGCAACACGTGGAATATCTCGCCGGCGTCGCCAAGGTCGGGGCACGCGTTCTCGACGATCGCGCCCAGCGACTCGAGCACGCGTCCGGTCGCTTCGATGCAGGGTTTGATTTCGGCCTGCACCGGCAAGCCCCCGAAATCTGTCGTCAGGCCGATACGCACGCCGCGCAGGTCGAGCGCGGTGACTGGATAAAACGTTGAGCCAGGATCGGTCAACGCGCCCGGCACGCGCGGGTCGTCGCCGACGAGTGCGGAGAAGAAGAGCGCAACGTCGTCGACGCTGCGCGCGAGCGGTCCTTGCACGGACATGTCGAACCACGGGTTCCGCGTCGGGTACGCGGGCACGCGGCCGGGCGTTGGCCGCAATCCAACGACGTTGCAGAAGCTCGCGGGATTGCGGATCGAGCCGCCGAGGTCGCTGCCGTCGGCGAGCGGCAACATCCGCGCGGCGAGCGCCACGGCGGCGCCGCCGCTACTGCCGCCGCACGTGCGCGTCTCGTCGTATGGATTGCGCGTTGCGCCGAAGACGTGGTTGAACGTCTGCGATCCGGCGCCGAACTCGGGCGTGTTTGTCTTGCCGATCATGATCGCGCCGGCGTCGCGGATTCGCTCGACGATGAGGTCGTCGCGGTCGGGAATGAAATCCGCGTGCAGTGTTGAACCGTATGTCGTGCGGATCCCGCGCGTCAACAACATGTCCTTGTGCGCGGTCGGCAAGCCCCACAACGGCGGCCGTGCGCCCGCATCGGGCGGGTCGGCATCGTAGTGGGCAGCCGTCGCGCGGGCGCGATCCGCAACGAGGGTAACGATTGCGTTGAGGCGCGGGTTGAACTCGTCGACCTGCGCGAGGTGCGCGTCCATCACCTCGACGCAGCTGACCTCGCGGGTGGCCATAAGCCGGGCGAGGTCGACCGCGGATCTGCCGCACAGTTCGTGCATCGTCAACGGTTCAGGCGCTGCGCCATCGCGTCTTCGAATTCGGGGAAGTAGCGGTTGATCAACGGCAGTTCGAACTCGCTGAGGATCGCGGTATTGGGTTCGCGTTCGAGCAGGAACTGAAACGCCTGGATCAGTACCCATTCGTGTGTCACGGTGCCGCCGCAGAGTTTGCGATAGTAGTCCTGCGACATGCGCACACGGTGCGCGGTTTCG
>CAYUMA010000137.1:0-3635 GCA_964445675.1 uncultured Pseudomonadales bacterium
ATGCATTCCTTCAGTAGTTTTGATGAATGAAGCGAACGCCACACCCGTGCCGCCGCCCGCAGTAATACGCTCTGTTGAACACGAATTACTACGACGTAGAAAATCGCACACCTCATGTGAAGGCGGCGTGAAGTAGTCGGATTGCTTCGCGAAACACAGGTTGGGGAGTCGACCGCGACCCGCTGACGACGCAATCGAGGCGTGTGCGCGACGTCCGTAGGCCGGCATCCGTGCCGAAGATTCCCGCGAGTACTGGAACGATCTCTACAAAGGGGTTGCTGCGCCCGAGCTACCGGCGACATTCATCAACGAGGGCGCACCTGCTAGCGACATATGCGTTGAGGGGCGCCTTCAGCACGCCCGCAAACGCCGTCAACCGCGTGCCCGCTACGGTTTCATTCGTTTGAACTCGGCAATCGTCAGCGCGATGCCGAGTGCCATCATGGCGAAGCAGAACATACCGGTGTAGAGAATCAACGAGTCAGTCATGTGAGCGCCCCTTCAAGCCGAGTACTTTGAAATAGATCCCGAAACACAGAATGGACGGCACCCAGATTGCAGTGAACAAACCTTCCTCTTTCTGGCCGCTGAACCAGAGGAATCCAGAGATGGCGAACGCAACCATCACCGCCAGCAATATACAAACGTCCGACATTTTGATCATGGCAAAGGTCCTTTCATGAGAACTGAGTCCTGGGAGGGTGGAACATCGACGCGGATCAGCTCCGCCCGAATAAGCGTACTCGACAGAGATGCGCGGGGAATCAGGATCGCGAATTCTCTGTGCCGCGTCACTACAACGCCGCGCGCAGCAATCGTGGTCGTGCTAGTCATTCCAGAATCCCCAGGCCGCAACCATCAGGCACGCCACTGCCGCCGCGGCATGAACACGGATGCTGGATTCACCAGGCAACTCGAGAACAAAAGGCGCGATGTCGAAGATGCCCGCGGGCAACCAGACAACGAAGACGACGCCCATCAGCAAGGCCGCGCGCGCGACATTGCGTCGTAACCATCGCGAAGACGTCGTCATCGCAAGGCCGGCGTCACGGATCTATCCGCCGCAACCAGGCGCCTCTACACGGCTCCGAGCAGGTATTCACCTCGTCCCAGACCCGGCTCCACTTTTTGCGCCACGCAAACGGCCGACCGCAGATCACACAGGTCTTGAGCGGAAGGTCTGGTTTACGAACACAACTCAACGAAGGGGCGACTATCGTCACCATGGCACGCACTGCCCGTGTTGATCGAAAAAACCGCCCGAGTCGGCGGCACCCAGGCGATCTATCACGCCAAGCAGTCGCTCTGCCGCCGCATCCGGCGACTGCACATCGAGCCCGGCCTTGCCGAAGGGCGCCGACAATGGAGTGTCAACCGTCCCAGGATGCAGTGCCACGCAAATCGCTTCGCGCTGACGACGGCTCAGTTCCACCGCGGCGGTATGCACGACCTGGTTCAGCGCCGCCTTCGATGCCCGGTAGCTGTACCAGCCGCCGAGCCGGTTGTCGCCAATGCTGCCGACTCTGGCCGACAATGTGGCGAACACCGCCTTGCCATCGCGTGCCAACAACGGCAGAAAGTGTTTTATCACCAATGCGGGGCCGATCGTGTTCACAGCGAATGCCTCGGCGAGTATCGCGGGGTCGAGTTGACGCACGCTTTTTTCAGGCGACATGCGGTCACTGTGGAGCATCCCGGTGGCTACAAGAATCAGCCGCGGCTTGCCGAGCCGAGCCACAAACTCGGCGCAGCGGACGATGCTGGCTTCATCGGCGAGATCCAGCGCGGGGCTTGAACGTCGACCGAGGCCCACGGTTGCAGCAAAACTCGCGCACCCCGCGAGCGCACGAACACAGGCGCCACCGATTCCACCGCCAGCACCAATGACAACCGCAAGATCACCGTTCGGGAATGAGTTCAGCACGTCCGCTCCCCGTCTCAGGCCTTCTTGACCCAGGCAGCGCACCAGCCGTTCGCGCTGACGAGTTTGCCGCTCACTGCAGCGCAAGCGCCCCAAGCCGCCGTGCCTTGAAACAACTGGCATCCCGCACAGTTGCGCCCGGCAACAAACGCCGGAAATTTCTTCGTGTCCACTTTGCTCGCGTCATGTTTGTACCCAAGCGCGAGTGCGACCGGGTCCGTCTCCTCGAGGCGCACAACCTCGGCGGTCGCCATGCGCGCCGACGCAATCACCACGGCCGCGGCTGGGATCGTTGTAAGAACGAACTGACGTCGCGTAGTCATAGGGCCTCCCGGCAGTAGGTCGAATGGCTCGTCCGTCAATGAACAGCGATGTTAGCGTCAAATCCAACAGTTGTCCCTCATTAGACCCGATTATTATGATATTTATCGGTTCAAATACGGTTCATCGTGCTATGTTGAGTCGCTCAACCATCCGCAGGAAAGTGAAATGACCGACGACAACTCCCACGGCAAGCCGAGCGATGCGAGCTACCGCAGCGGCGTTGCTGCCCGACTGGCGGGGATTCCGGTCGAGACGCTGCGCGTCTGGGAACGCCGCTACGGCGTAGTCAGCCCGCGTCTGAGTCCGCGCGGCCAGCGGCTTTACTCAACCGACGAAGTCCGCCGTCTCGCGCTGATCAAACAATTGCTGGACCTGGGCCATCCGATCGGCAGCGTCGCGACACTGCCGACCCAAACGCTCGCCACGATGCGCGAAGGCGCGCGCATGCTCGCCGCGGAATCAGGCGGCGACGACATGCGCGCGTTGCGCATCGCTCTCGTCGGGCCGATTGTTTCGTCTCGGCGACTCGAAAACGCATTCTCGCGCGATGCTGCCAGCACGACGGTGAACAGAGAGTTGAACATCGTCGGCCGCTGCATGAATGCACATGACGCAGCCGATACGCTGCGCACGATCACTGCGGACATCGTCGTCATCGAACTACCAACGTTGAATGACGCCTCAATTGCCACCGTTGCCAGCGTCAAAGGCTATTGCGATGCGCGCCACGCAATCGTCCTTTACCGGTTCGCACCCAACGCCATCATTCGACGGTTGCGCGAAGCGGGCCATGAAGTTGTGCGCGCGCCGTCGGATGCCGCCGAGATCGCAGCGTTGTGCCGGGCAGTGTTGCGTCTACCAACGGCACAACAAAGGAGCGCGCAAAAACGCATCGATTCCGAACCACCGCCGCCGCGTTTCGACGAACGCGCCTTAGTAACGCTCGCCGACTCATCGACCACCGTGTACTGCGAATGTCCGCGTCATCTGGTGGATCTTTTACTCAGCCTGACGAGCTTCGAACGTTATAGCGCCGAATGCGCGAACCGGGGCCCCGACGATGCGGCGCTGCATCGGGACCTCCAGCAAACCGCCGGCCGCGCGCGTGTGTTGATGGAAGAAGCATTGCTTCGGGTAGCCGCCGTAGAGGGATTGCCACTACCCCGCACCGGCGCCGCGTGAGTTCCCCCCGCCGAGGATCGAGCGGCGAAGCTCAGCGCGCGAGCATCGATCGCAACATCCACGCGGTCTTCTCGTGGATTTGCATCCGTTGGGTGAGCAGATCGCACGTCGGCTGATCGTTGGCGCTGTCCGCGACGCGGAAGACCCGACGCGCCGTGCGCGCGACCGTTTCGTGGCCTTCGACGAGCAAGCCGATCATGTCCTGAGC
>CAYUMA010000138.1:0-1749 GCA_964445675.1 uncultured Pseudomonadales bacterium
TTGCCGCTGTCGATCATGGTCGTGGGTACTGCGTGCGCGACGATTTTCGCGGCGATGTTGATGCGTCGCGTGGGCCGTCGAACCGGCTTTGTCGTTGGCGCGCTGATCGCCGCGACCGGCGGAATAGTTTCGGCCTATGGACTCTACCTCGAGAGCTTTGTGCTCTTCTGCATCGGCGTCGGCCTCTACGGGGTCAACAACGCCTTTGTACAACAGTATCGTTTTGCCGCCGCCGAGAGCGTCGCGAACGAATTCACGAGTCGCGCGATCTCGCTGGTGCTGCTGGGCGCGATCGGCGGCGCTTTTTTCGGGCCGCTGCTCGCGACGGTCGGGCAAGACTGGGTCGCAGCGCACCTTTATATGGGCTCGATGCTCGCGATCGGCGTCCTGCAAGGGGGCGTGATGGCGCTGCTGTTCGGCCTCAAAGAGCCCGTCAGTGCGGTAGTCGTTTCGCAGGACACCGCCGAGCGCGCATTGCGCAGCATCGTTGCGCAACCGACGTATCTCGTTGCGATGCTCGCGAGCGTGGTCGGCTACGGCGTGATGACCCTCGTGATGACCGCGACACCCCTCAGCATGCATGTCTACGACGGCCTGTCGCTGCCCGACACCGCGTGGGTGATTCAGAGCCACGTTCTGGCAATGTACGTGCCCTCGCTTTTCTCCGGCGCGCTGATCGCACGGCTCGGCGTGGTTCGGGTGTTGGCGCTCGGCGTGGTTGCGTTGCTCGCGACGATCGTGTTCGGCCTGCGCGGTCACGAGGTCGGGCACTACTGGTGGTCGCTGGTGTTGCTCGGCGTCGGCTGGAACTTCCTGTTCGTCGGCGGTACGGCGCTCCTGGTCGACAGCTACCGTCCGGTCGAACGTTTCAAAGCGCAGGCGGTGAACGAGTTCAGCGTGTTCGGCGTGTCCGCGGTGGCGTCACTGCTCGCGGGGACGTTGATCCACCACTGGGGTTGGGACGTCGTGCTGTGGTCGACGGCGCCGCTGCTGATCGTCATGTTGGCGGCGTTGGCGATCTTCTCGAGGCGATCCGCTCTCGCAACGTAACGTCAGCCCTTCACGCCCAACCGCTGATGCATGATCGGGCTCGTCGTCGTGTACTGCAGGTGCACTTTTTTGCCCGGCTCGATGCGCGCTTTGATCGCGAACGCGGCGAGTGCGGCCTCGTGAAAACCCGACAGGATCAGCTTCTTCTTGCCGGGGTAGGTCGCAATGTCGCCGACCGCGTAGATCCCGGGCACGCTCGACTCGAACTTCTCGGTGTCGGTCGTGATCTGATTCTTCTCGAGGCCGAGGCCCCATTCGGCGATCGGCCCCAGTTTGGGCGAGAGGCCGAAGAACACGAGCAGATGCTCGACCTGAACGCGCGACAGCGACTCGTCCGGGGCACGCACTTCGATCTGACGCAAGTGTGACGCGTCGACCTCGAGGCCAACCACGTTGCCGACGGCGAAGCGCATTTTTCCGTCCGCAATGAGCCGTTCCATCTTTGCAACCGACGCAGGTGCCGCGCGGAATTTGTCGCTGCGGTGGATCAGCATCATCGACTTCGCGTACGGCGCGAGTTCCAGCGCCCAATCGAACGCAGAGTCGCCGCCGCCGAGCACGACCACGTCCTTGCCGTGATGCGCGCGCGGATCCTTGACGCGATAAAAGACCTGTTGATCGACGAGCGGGTCGACGCCGTCGACGCGCAGCGGCATCGGCTGAAACGCGCCAACGCCACCCGCAACGACAACCGCTTTG
>CAYUMA010000139.1:0-2378 GCA_964445675.1 uncultured Pseudomonadales bacterium
CGCGCAAGGGCGGCGACGTGCTGACGTGGATGGAGTGACGCGGGCGGTGCCCGATCAATCGAACTGACGAAGGAGACGAACATGAGCACTCAATCGCAACGGCGCGCTAACGGCATCGATCTGCTGCGCACGCTCGGCGGCGGCACTTACGATCCGGCGCGCGCAGCCACCGCGATGGTCCGCCGGCACGGCGCACTCGGCACATTCGCTGTCGACCATGTACTCGGCAATCTGTGGTCGCGACCGCAGTTGTCCCGCCGCGACAGGAGTCTCATCGTCGTCACGTTCCTCGCAACGATCGGCTCCACCGAGGAATTGCGCAGTCACCTCCGCGGCGCGCTGCAGCACGGCGTCACGCGCGCAGAAATCGAGGAAGTGATCCTGCAGGTCGCGGGCTACGCGGGCTATCCGATGGCGATGCAGGCGACCCGCATCGTCGATGAGGTATTTTGCGCAGTCGACGGCATCGAACGCCAACCGGAGCGGCGCGAAGCAACGCCAAAAGACGACCCGCAACGCTGGCAAGACGCCACCGACGTGTTGTCGACGCTATTCGCCGGACGGACGGCGTCCGATCCCGCGGCTGCGCGCGCGGGCATCGTCGCGTCGCTCGGCGGCGTCGGTGAACTGGCGTTCGACTGGGGCTTCGGCGAGCTGTGGGCGCGTACGCAACTGTCGCGCCGCGACCGCAGCCTCGTGACTGTCGCGATCCTCGCGATTCTCGCGCGCGACGAAGAACTCGCGATTCACGTTCCCGGAGCGCTGAATCACGGCGTCACGCGCGACGAAGTCGAGGAAGTGATGGTGCAACTGACGGTATACGGCGGATTTCCGCGCGCTGTCGAAGGCATGCGCAGCGCGCGGACCGCATTCGAGCGGATCGACGCGCGCGGCGCCTAGCAGGCCGTTGAAAAACGGACTGCTAGTCCGGTGGATGGATCCGCCGGCATTTTTCGAACGCGCAAGCGCTTGAAAAATGAAGGGGCTCGCAAGCCATGGATGGCTGAGAGCCCCAGAAAAACCTGCTAAGGAATCTCTGCAGAGGTCTCGCGATCGCTGTCCTTCGGCCGCGTCAAAAACTGATGCAGCTGCCGATCGTGCCGACTCGCGGCTGACAACGGCCCGGGTCGCACCCACGGATCCCACCGCGGCGGCGCACCTACGGGTTTGTCGCCCATCACCGTGACGCGCTGGATGATCCGCTCCCCCGCGAAGTCGTTCAGCACGAAGTGCTGCGTGCAGCGGTTGTCCCACATCGCGATGGTGCCTTCAGTCCAGCGGTAACGCACCGTGAAGCGCGGGTTCGACACCCACTTCGTCAGATAGCGCAGCAGCATGTCGCTCTCGGTCGCGTTCATCTCGACGATGCGACGCGTGAAATGCTCGTTGACGTACAGCGCGCGACGGCCGGTGAGCGGATGCACGCGGACCACCGGATGCACCGCCATCTTGTCCGGCCGGTTGTGCGGCAGCGCGTCGTGCAGCGCCGTGAGGCCATCGCATATATCTCGCATCGGGGCGGACAGTTCCTCGTACGCTGCGTACAGGCTCGCCCACATCGTGTCGCCGCCAGTCGGCGGACATTTGACCATCTTCAACACAGACAACAGCGCCGGTTCGCTCTGAAACGTGATGTCGGTGTGCCACTCGTCCGCGACGCCGCCGTGACTGGCCGCGAGTTCGAACAGTTCGTTGTGCGGCGTGAACGGGTTCTTCAGATTCGGATGGCCTTCGAGCTTGCCGAAATGCCGGCCGAACGCGACGTGTTCGTCGATCGTCAGGTTCTGACCCGGGAAGAACAGCACGAGGTGTTCGAGCAACAGCCGCTCGATCGCCGCGACGTCTTCGGCCGACACGTTCGCCAGATCGACGCCACCTACCTCGCCCCCCAACGCACCCGCCAGGCGTTTGACGTCCCAACGCGTGTCGTTCGCGCCGGCGTTCATCTAAAACTTCTCGCCGTCGGTGCGCGGCTTCATGAAGTTCGCCGGATCGATGGTCATCGGGGCGCCGCGCGCGAGCACCGCATCGACGCGTGAACGCACGATCGGATCCCACGCCGGATGCGGCAGCACGTAGCAGCGGTCCTGCTCGATCGATTTGAGGACGACATCCGCGATCTCCGACGGTTGCTTGCCCTGCGCGAGCATTGCGCGACCCATCTCCCGCATTTCGGGGGCTATCCCGCCAGCGGTTCCTGACGACAGTTCTTTGGGGCGATTGCGTTCCGCGTCGAAGATGTTGGTGGCGACGAAGCCGGGACACAACACCGACGCGCCGATCTTGGCACCGCGCGCCTGCAGGTCGCGATGCAGCGTTTCGGTCAACGACACCACACCGTGCTTGCTGACGCCGTACGTGCCGCCGCCGGGCATCAA
>CAYUMA010000140.1:0-2605 GCA_964445675.1 uncultured Pseudomonadales bacterium
CTTCGGCGCTGTTGCTCTTGCCGGGCCGTTCGTCCCACGCGCGCAGGTTGACGAACGCCTGGCCGGTGTTCTGCCCCTGCCCTGCAAAACTGAAGCCCGCGGCAATGAACACCGAGTTGACGTTCGCCTGCTCGTCGACCAGATAAAACTGCTCGACCTGTTTCGCGACCTCGAGCGTGCGCGACTGGATCGCACCCGCCGGCAGCGTGATCGGCGTGAACAGTCCACCTTGATCTTCCTGCGGCAGAAATCCCGTCGGCATGCGCCACAACAGAAACGCCATCAGCACGACGATGACGCCGTACACGAGCATCGCGGACTTGCGCATTCCGAGCAGTCGCGTCACGCCCTGCTGGTAGCGCTCGCGGCCGGTCTCGAACGTTTGATTGAACCTCGTGAAGAACCAGCCGTGCCGCACTTCGTGTCCCGCGGGCACCGGCTTCAGCAACGTTGCGCACAGCGCCGGCGTCAGCACCATCGCGACGAAGATCGACAACACCATCGCCGAGACGATCGTTACCGAGAACTGCCGGTAGATCACGCCGGTCGAGCCGCCGAAGAACGCCATCGGCACGAACACCGCCGAGAGCACCAGCGCAATCGCAATCAGCGCGCCGGTGATCTGGTCCATCGACTTGCGCGTCGCTTCGAGCGGCGAGAGGCGTTCTTCGCGCATCACGCGCTCGACGTTTTCGATGACGACGATCGCGTCGTCGACGAGCAGGCCAATCGACAGCACGAGGGCAAACAACGTCAGCGTGTTGATCGTAAAACCGAACACCGCGAGTGCGCCGAATGTGCCAAGCAGCACCACCGGCACCGCGATGGCCGGAATCAGCGTCGTACGCCAGTCCTGGAGGAACACATACATCACCGCGATCACGAGCACGATCGCCGCGAGCAGCGTGGAGATCACCTCGCGGATCGCAATCCGGATGAACCGCGTGTTGTCGACGGGAAACGCGAGTTCCATGCCCTCCGGCAGCGATGCTGCGAGTTCGGTCGCCCTGACCTTCACGGCGTCGATGGTCTCGAGGGTGTTCGCTCCGGGTGCCAGGCGTACAAACATGCCGGTGGCGGGCCGACCGTTCAGTCGGCTTTTGATCTGGTAGCTGTCCGCGCCGATCTCGACGCGGGCCACGTCCTCGAGATGAACGACGGCACCGCCCTCGGACGATTTCAGAATGATCTTGCGGAACTGTTCGGGTGTGCGCAGCCGGCTCTGCGACGTCACCGTCGCATTGAGCTGCTGGCCTTCGGTCACCGGCTGGGCGCCGAGCTCGCCCGTGGATACCTGCGTGTTCTGCGCGCGCACCGCATCGCGCACATCCATCGGCGTCAGCTTGAACGACGCGAGCTTGTACGGATCGAGCCAGATGCGCATCGCATAAGGTCCGCCGAACACCTGCACGTCGCCGACGCCCGGCACGCGCGAGATCGGATCCAGCAACCGGCTCGCGAGATAGTCGGAGATGTCGACGTTGGTGTAGCGGCCCATCGTGTCGGAGAGCCCGACGATCAGTTGAAAACTCGACTGCGACTTCTGCACGGTGATGCCTTGCTGCGTCACCTCCTGCGGCAACCGCGACGTCGCCTGCTGCACCTTGTTCTGCACTTGCACCTGCGCGATGTCGGGGTCGGTGCCCGGTGCGAAGGTCGCCACGATCTGGACTTGTCCGGACGAACTGCTCGACGACGCGAAGTACAGCAGGTTGTCGATACCGGTGAGTTGCTGCTCGATCACCTGCGTGACCGAGTTCTGCACGGTCTCCGCCGACGCGCCGGGATAAATCGTCTGGATCTGGACCGCCGGCGGCGCAACCGCCGGGTATTGCTCGACCGGCAGCTCCACGATTGCGAGCACACCGGCGAGCGCGATGAAAATCGCGATGACCCACGCGAAGATCGGCCGGACGATGAAGTAACGCGACAGCATGCGGCTTTACTTGATCGCCGGGCCGGCCGGCTGGGCCGCGGCCGCATTCGCTTCGTCCGGCGCGACGTACGGCACCGCGTTGGCTTTCTGCCCGGCGCGCGCGTATTGCAAGCCTTCGACGATCACGCGATCGCCCGCCGCAATGCCGCTCTTCACGAGCCAGTTCGCACCGACCGTATGCGTCGCGTCGAGGAGCCGGCGCTGCACGACGCCGTCGGCATCGACGATCAACGTCATCGCATCGCCTTTTTCGTCGCGGGTGACCGCGCGCTGCGGCACCAGCAACGCGTTCTCCTCGATCCCCTCGACGATCGTCGCGCGCACGAACAAGCCCGGTAGCAATACGCCGTCCGGATTCGGAAATTGCGCGCGCAGCGTCACGCTGCCGGTCGTCGCGTCGACCGCGACTTCGCTGAACTGCAACACGCCGTCATGCGGATACCGCGTGCCGTCGTCGAGAGTCAGCGTCACGACCGCGGTAGCGGCGACCTGACCCGACAGCTGCCGCGCGGTGACATCGCGCCGCAGCGCGAGCACTTCGCCGCTCGACTGGCTCATATCGACGTAGATCGGATCGAGCGTCTGAATCGTCGCGAGCACTTGGTCCTGATTGGCGGTCACGAGCGCGCCTTGTGTCAGGAACGAACGGCTGATCTTGCCGCTGATCGG
>CAYUMA010000141.1:0-4829 GCA_964445675.1 uncultured Pseudomonadales bacterium
CGAAAAATCCGCGCTCGCCGGCATGCAGCACTACGCCGACTGGGATTCGGGCTATTCGAAGCAGCAGAGCACGCGGCCGCAGACGCTCGGCTACGGTCTGGCCGATTCGCCGAGTGGCCAGGCCGCGTGGATCATCGAGAAATTCTGGTCGTGGATGGACTGCGACGGCCATCCGGAGAACATCGTTTCGCGCGACGAACTGCTCGACAACGTGATGTTGTACTGGTTGCCGGGCAACGCCGCATCGTCGGCGCGGTTGTACTGGGAGAGTTTCAACAAAGTGAACCGCGATCCGGTGAAAATTCCAACCGGCTGCAGCATCTTTCCAAAAGAGATCTTCCGATGCTCGCGCCGCTGGGCGGAAAAGCGCTTTGAAAAGCTAGTGCATTTCAACGACCTCGACAAAGGGGGCCACTTCGCCGCGTTCGAACAACCGACGACGTTCATCGACGAAGTGCGCACGTGTTTTCGCCACATGCGGTGATGCGCGCTGGCGCGTCCCGCAAGCGTGATAACGCGTCCCTGAAGCGCGATGGCGCGTCCCGCTGAGACCGACGCGGCGACGCAGCGGGTGCTCGGCGAACTCGAACGCCGCGAACTGCTGCTGCTGGCCGGACGTGAATTCGCAAGTGTCGCGAATCTCGTCGCCGGCGAAGAGATCCGCGGCTCGTGGTGGGCGCATCCGAAGTCCAATCTGATCTATTGGGTATGCCAGGACCTCGAAGCGCATCCACGCGTCGCCGAGGCGCGGCTGCTCGCCGGCAAAGTGACCCAACTGTGGTACACGCTGTGGCCACACGTTGCGGCGATCGCGCTGGCGCGTGAACCGTGGCAGCTGGAGGATCTCTCGCCGGCAGCGCGTGATCTTCTCGCTCGCGTCGACGCGGAACCGGTGCGTACTGACGCACTGGAATGGAGATCGCCCCGGGAAAAGAAATCCGACGTCTGCCGGCTGCTCGAACGACGCCTGCTCGTGAACGCACACGAACTCCATACCGAGTCGGGCAAACACGCGAAGTCGCTTACGTCGTGGCGTGTGTGGTGGCAGGACCACGGCGGCGGGCGGCTACCTGACCCCGAGACTGCGTGCGCCTACATCGAGGAACGCGTCGCTGGCGAACTCCGGCTGCTGCCGTGGCACGCGGCGCGCCGGTAGGAGCGATCTCCCGATCGCGATATTCTTGCGCATCGACGCGACCATCGCGGTCTAGAGACCGCTCCCACAAGAATCGCCAACGACCACGTCGAGGGGCACTGTCACCCTGCCCAGACCGCTCCATCCGGAAACCGGTGGCTCGCGATACTCGCGGGGTGCATCTCCAATCCCAAGCCCGCAGAGCGCGGTACGCGATAACGGCCGGCGACGATCTCGATCGGCGCCACGAAGTGTTCGTGTAGATGCGCCGCGTGCTCGGTCATCCGCTCGTCCCACGTGCCGGAGAAGCACAGGAAATCGATCATCGAGATGTGTTGCGCGATCTCGCACAGGCCCACGCCACCGGCGTGCGGACACACCGGGCGGTCGTACTTGGCGGCCAGTAACAGCACCGCCATCGCTTCGCTCAAGCCGGCCAGCCGGCACCCGTCGGCCTGCACGACATCGATCGCACCGGCCATCAAAAACTGCTTGAACATCACACGGTTATGGCAATGTTCTCCAGTAGCTATGCGGATTGAATCGACCGCTTCGATGATCCTCCGGTGGCCGAGGATGTCGTCCGGATGCACCGGTTCCTCGACCCACCACAGGTCGAAGCGCGAAAGCTCCTTGATCCAGGCAATCGCCTGATCGACCTCCCACACCTGATTGGCGTCGACCATCAAACGCCCGCTCGGTCCGAGCGCATCGCGGATCAGCGCACAGCGGCGCAGATCGTCGTCGAGCGAGCGCCCGACCTTGATCTTGATCGCATTCCATCCGGCGGCGCGGGCTTCGCCGGTGAGCCGCAATATTTTTTCGTCGGAGTAGCCGAGCCATCCCGCCGACGTCGTGTACGCGGGATAACCCTCGCGTTCGAGCCGCGCGCGTCGCTGCGCTTTGCCGCGTGCCTGGTCGCGCAACATCTGCAGCGCTTCGTCCGGCGTGATTGCATCGGTGATGTGGCGCAAGTCGAGCGCCGATAACAGCGCCTCCGGCTCGAGCTCCGCGACGAGTTGCCATACCGGCTTGCCGGCGTGCTTGCCCCACAGGTCCCATACCGCGTTGCTGATCGCGGCCGCGGCCAGATGCACGACGCCTTTCTCCGGCCCGACCCAACGCAACTGACTCTCACCGAGCAACCGCCGCGACAGACCCGCCATGTCGCGCGTGAGTTCTTCGAGCGACGCACCGAGCACGATCGGCGCCAGCGCGTTGATCGCGGCCACGCACAATTCGTTGCCGCGGCCGATCGTGAACGTCATGCCGTGACCGTCGAGTCCGGCGACGCTCGTACGCAGTACGACATAGGCGGCCGAATAATCCGGATCCGGATTCATCGCGTCGGAACCGTCGAGCATCCGCGACGTCGGATAACGGACGTCGACCGCCTCGATGGCAGTAATCCTGATCATGCGTTTTCCTTCTATGGGAGGACTCAGGGCCGCGCGACTCTGCGACTTGCCGTATGCTAACCGGACTCTCAAGGGGAGCACCATCATCGGCAGACTGAACGACAAACTCGCGCTGATCACCGCAGCGGGACAAGGCATCGGTCGTGCGACCGCGCTCGCGTGCGCCGCCGACGGCGCGCGTGTCATCGCGAGCGATATCGACGCGAACGCGCTCGCGACACTCGCTGCGTTGAACCCGGCGATCGAAACACGCCTGCTGAACGTGACGGATCCAAACGCGATCGACGCCGCGGCCCGTTCCATCGGTGCAGTCGACATTCTGTTCAACTGCGCCGGGTTCGTGCACCACGGGGCGATCCTCGAATGCCCGCCCGAGGCCTGGACGTTCTCGCTCGACCTCAATCTCACGTCGATGTACCGCATGGTGCGCGCGTTTTTGCCGGCGATGCTCGGTGCGGGCCGCGGCAACATCATCAACATGTCGTCGGTTGCATCCAGTGTGCGCGGCGTCGCGAACCGTTGCGTCTACGGCGTGACGAAAGCCGGCGTCATCGGCCTGACCAAGTCAATCGCAGCCGACTACGTCGCCCAGGGCATCCGCTGCAATGCGATCTGTCCGGGCACCGTCGAGACGCCGTCGCTCGAGCAACGTATCAATGCGTTCGCCGATCCCGTCGCGGCGCGCGCCGACTTCATCCGCCGCCAGCCGATGGGCCGGCTCGGCACGCCACAGGAGATCGCCGCGCTGGTGGTGTTCCTCGCGTCGGACGAGGCAGCCTACATCACCGGTGCGATTCACGTCGTGGACGGCGGATGGAGCATGTAGGCAAGCTTCGACGGATACGCGCGGTGTCCTCTCATGTACGATGCCCCGTTGCCGCCGGACCCGTTGGGAACCCGCAGGAATGAACATGGCTGCCGCACCATCGTTGCGTCGTCTGACACAAAACCTCGCGGCGCTTGCGAGTATCGGCCTCTGCTTGCTCGCGTCGTTTGCGACGGCAGAGGAAGCGCGTTCGCGCGGCAAGCTCTTTGTCACACCGGTCGAGTTCGTCGAGGACTGCAGCGAGACGGTGTTTGCGCGTGGCGAAACGGTGATGCTGACAGGGTCGGGCCTGGGGCCCAACGAGGTCATCGCGATCACATTCGTCCAAGGCGATGTCGAGCGCTCGATCGGTTCGGCCAAAGCCAACGCGCAAGGCGTGCTGTCGACACGGCTCCCGGTGCCCCTCGACGCGGCCACGGACCAGGACGCCCGTTTCCGCGCGACGGCGCAACTGGGCACAGACGGCAAAGGGGTCGTACTCAGTTCGCCCGAACTGCAGATCTTCGTCAACGCTGACGACGCCGATAAAGATGGCGTCAAAGATATGTGCGACACCTGTCCAGACCTCGCCAGCGACGAACAGTTCGATTCGGACGGCGACGGCCAGGGTGATGCGTGCGACAAGTGCCCTAACGATCCGGAGAACGACGCGGATGCCGATGGTGTGTGCGGCGACGTCGATCCCGACTAACGCATGAGTGAAGCGACCCTGCCCGACGCGCGCGAACCTGGTGAAGGCCTGCACCGCCTGAACACGCACCATGCGTTGTTCGGTCTGGGCATGATGCTCGTCGTACTGGGCGCATTCACGGCGCACGAGATCCAAACGGTTGGCGGCAGCGTGCGCGTCGACGACGTGCGTTTTGCGGCGAGTGACGGCAGGCAGTTGAGTGCATTGCTCTACACGCCCGACGGCGTCGACGCGCAGCACAAGGCGCCCGGCATTCTCGCGGTGCACGGCTACTTGAACTCCCGCGAGACGCAGAGCGGCTTCGCGATCGAACTCGCGCGCCGCGGCTATGTCGTCCTCGCGCTGGATCAAAGCGGCCACGGACTGTCGCAGCCGCCTGCGTTCGGCAATGGATGGGGCGGCCCCGACGCGTTGACGTACCTGCGCTCACTGGACACTGTCGATCCCGCCAACATCGGCCTCGAGGGGCATTCGATGGGCGGGTGGGCGATTCTCGCGGCGGCGGCAGCGAATCCCGATGGCTATCGCTCGATGGTGCTCGAAGGATCGGCGCCGGGCGCTTTTACGGCCCCGCTCGACGCGTTTGGTGTGCCCCCCGGAACACTGACGTTCCCGCACAACCTCGCGGTCGTGTTCAGCGCATTCGATGAATTCTCAGAGCTGATGTGGGGTGTGCCTACCGGTGCGCAGGTTACCCATTCGGCGAAGCTCAAGGAGATCTTCGGCACGCTCGAGGCGGTCGTGCCGGAGCGACAGTAC
>CAYUMA010000142.1:0-1896 GCA_964445675.1 uncultured Pseudomonadales bacterium
TGGGCTCCTGGTCGAAAGACATGATCGAGGAAACTGGACCGCGCAATCCCATCGAGCTGCACGGCGCTGCGTACATCGCGTTCTGCAAAGCGTGGGCGCCGCAGTGGATCGATGACGAAGAGTCGGAACTCGACTGACCGCGTCGCGCTGGTCCAGCGTCAGCTAGAGACCGAACGCGACTCGCGCGTTCTCCCCGAGTACCGCCTCCTGCTGCTGCGCAGTCAGCGACGCGATGCCGCGACGAATCAGTTCGGGCGCGTGCAGGGTCGAGTCGACGTGCGGATAGTCGCTGCCCCATAAGATGCGGTCTTCACCGACGAGAGACAGCATCGCGCCGATGCTGCGTTCCTCCGGTTCGGCGACGAAGTAGCAATTGCGGCGAATGTAATCGCTGGGTTTGAGCGGCATCGTCGTCAGCGCACGGAACACGTCGCGCTTCTCGTCGAGTCGATCCATCAGGTACGCGGCATAGCCGCAGCCCGCCTCGACGCTGACGACCTTCAGTTGCGGAAATCGCTCGAATAGCAGATCCACGACCATCGCGGCGAGCGCGGGTATCAGTTGCCCCGTCGCACCCAGTGCGAACGAAAAGATCGGGCCCGGCTTGGTCTCGTGCCAGTGCAGGAATGGAATCGCCGCGCCTTGTCTGCGCGCGATCACGTGCAGACATCCGGGAATCTCCGCGGCTTCGCATTGACGCCACAGTGGATCGAAATGCGCGTCGCTCGGACGTTTGCCATCGATGGTTTCGGGCGGCACGAAGACACCGCGGAAGCCGGCGTCGATGCAGTGCTTCAGTTCGAGCGCAGCCGCATCGATGTCGTGCCAGTTCAGTAGCGCGATCGGGACCACCCGTGTCGGCACGGTCTCGAAGAACTCGCGCTGCCAGCGGTTGTAGGCGCGGCAGTACGCATTCGCAAGCGGCTGATCGTCGGTCGGAAACGGTAGGATGCCGATCGTCGGAAACAACACGCCGCGATCGACGCCCCAGCTGTCCAACAACGTTGCGCGGGCGCGCGGATCGTAGCTTGCGGGTTCGCAGCCGTCGGCGTACGAGAGGCCACCCGCAAATAGTTCGACGCAGTCCCTGCGCACGTCTGTGCGCCGCCGCGGTGTGCGCCGCCGAGTCCGGCGAGCACGCCCTGCATGACGGACTGTCCGCCGATGATCAGGTGCTCGACGCCGTCGCGACGTTCGATGCGAATCGCACGATCGCGAAACTCAGGCTCCAGATACGTCTCCCACAGATCCGCGGGCTCCAGCACGTGGGGGTCGCAATCGATGACGATCGACACGAGTAGGTTCTCTGCTACGACTTCTTCACGGCCGCTACGAGCGCTGCGAGCTGATCCAGTTTTGGCAGCACCTGATCCGCGGGTTCCGACGCGAGGTTGAAGATCAGTTCATCGAACCCCTGGTCGATGCGCCCGCGCAGCCCATCCTGCGTCGTCGGCGCGCCGAACAGCGCAAGCGTCACGTCGTTGAGCGAGCGACCGCGTGCCTCGCACGCGACTTTCAGGCGCTCGAGGTTGCCCGCGCCGAAGCCGCCGATCGGCATCCAGCCATCGGCGTAGTCGGCCACGCGGTCGAACACCCATTTCGTGTTTGCGCCGATCCAGATCGGCGGTCCGCCGGGTTGCACCGGTTTTGGGTACGACCAGATCGGATCGAAGTTGACGTATTTGCCGTGAAACTCGGCCGCGTCGTTTTTCCAGATCGCTTTCATCGCAAGGATTTTCTCGCGCACCACGGCCCAGCGGTTGACGTAGTCGGCGCCGTGATTCTCCATCTCCTCGCGATTCCAGCCCGCCCCGATCCCGAACACGAAGCGCCCGGTGGACAAACGGTCGAGCGTCGCGATTTCCTTCGCGAGTGTGATCGGGTCGCGTTCGATCA
>CAYUMA010000143.1:0-1942 GCA_964445675.1 uncultured Pseudomonadales bacterium
CCGCTTCGAGCGCGCATTTCCCGGCAGTCCGCTGCGCGCGGAATTGGAGCTCGAACTGGGGGAAGCGTATCTGGCGGCCGTCGGTCGGCTGGTCGCAGCGCGCGATTCGGTGCGCGCCGATCGGCTCATCAAGCTGGCGCAGCCCAGGGTATTCGACCCGGATGCATTCGAGAGCTTTAGCGCGAAGCTCGATCCGTTGCGTAAATCCCTCGCACGCACGCAGGCGCTGGCGGCGCGCGAGTCGGATGTCGCCAACGTCAAATCCGAACTTGCGGAGTTGACGGCGACGCCGTGCGAGCAGCTCGACATTGCGACCGTGGGTCGCAAGGCCGGCGCGCTGCGGGGGCGGTATCCGAAGGACGCGGTCGCGGTCGATGACCAGATTACGCAGTGGATCGCGCGCTGCGGTATCGAGATCGGTCAAGTCGACCACGAGCGAGCACGGCTGCTGCGGCAACAGGCGCTGGCGGTGTTCGTGGATGCACCGGCCCTCACAGGGCTCAAGCTCGACCCGTGCGGTGTGTCGAGCCTCGTGGGCAAGGGTGCGTCGCCGGGCGGATTCTGCACCGACGATCTCGGCGACGGGATCAACGGCCCGCCGCTCGTCGTCGTCGCCGACGGCGACCATCGTTTCGCCATCGGCAAATTCGAAATCTCGTTTGCGGATATGCACCCGTTCTGCGCCGAGACGTTGGGCTGCAACTCTGTGACAGCCGCGGCGGCGGATCAGCCAGCTACCCGTGTCGGCGTCGAGCAAGCGGTCGCGTACGCGACGTGGTTAACGCAACGCAGCGGTCAACAATACCGGCTGCCGACGCGCGTCGAATGGGAACGCGTCGCGCGCGCGGGATGGCCGGATCCCAATCGAAACTGCCGGCCGCGCACCGTACTGTTCAACAACGGGCGCGCGCCGGTTGCGGTGACCGTCGGCGCCGAGAACGAACTTGGCGTCGTCAACGTGCTCGGCAACGTGCGCGAGTGGGTCATGGATGGCGATACACCGCTCGCGATGGGTGGTTCGTGGGGCGATTCGATTTCCAAATGCGACATCAACGCCGCGCGAGCGGGTTCCCCGCAGGGCAATGCCCAAACCGGATTGCGTCTGGTACGGGAGGTTCGATGACGCTGCTGCGGCTGAGTCCGGATAGCGAACGGCTGCGCCGGATCGCGAAGGCGCACGCCGCCGGCGAACTATCGACGCCGGACTACCGGCGCATTCGTGCGCAAGTCATCGATGGCTTCGCCGATGTCGCGCCCGAGGTGCCTGGAGACGATACCGAACCGCGTTGGCTGTATCGTCCGATTGCGCCTGCGATCAAGACCGATCCGCCATTGTCGCGGCGCAAGCCGGTCGGGCCGTCGCCGTTCTGGGTGTGGGCGCTCGCGATCGTCGTGCTCGTAATTCTGATATTCGTCGGCGTGGTCACCGCGCGTGGCAGCGCGCTCACGTCAAACACGCAGCGCGACCCGTACGGGGGTGCCAGCTCCGAGGCCTTAGTTCCCAGCGCGGCCGTCACGCGACTCACCCAGAGCCTCCAAACAACCCTGTAAAGGGGCGCGAAGGGCCGATTCGGCGGGCCCGATCCAGATTTGTCGGTGCCAGTCTTGTAAGCAGACACTTACAACTAGGACGTCCGCGCTACGGCTTGGGTTATGCACAGTGTCCGATCGATCGCCGGCGCGAATGTGTGCCTCGGTAACATTCTCCGAATCCAAAACCGAAAGTGCGCCTAACTAACTGAAAAGCAAGCGTTTACGGATGTTGATTAATTTTTGATCAATTTGGGCCGACTGCCGTATTCTCTGGCGTCACGCAAGGTTCATCTGAGTTATCCAACGAGTTATCCACAGTAAAAGTGCAAAACTGCCGCGCCGGCAGTGCACCCAACCGGGCCGCAACCGCCTTCCTGCCAGGAGCTACACACGCCATGACCGCCGCCGA
>CAYUMA010000144.1:0-2767 GCA_964445675.1 uncultured Pseudomonadales bacterium
TAACTGGATTTCAAGGAGTCGCGCATATGTTGTTGGCGCATCAGTTGACGAGTGCCGGTCTGGAGATCGTCGATGACCCGGTCGCGCTCGAACACGCGGCGTGGGTCGACGTCGTCGATCCGACGCCGGAGGAACGCGTGCTGCTTGAAAATCTGCTGCGGCGGCCGTTCGAGGACGCGCCGGACGCCGACGAAATCGAGTCGACCGCGCGCTCGTACGTCGACGAGGCCGGTGCGCATATATCGACGCTGTTTCTACACCGCGTCGAAGGACGGCCGGAGAACACCAACGTCACGCTCGTGGTGCGGGCGGATCGGTTGTTGAGCGTGCACGATCGCGATATACCCGCGTTGCGCCTGCTGAGGCTGACGGTGCGGCGTAATCCACATCTGTTGGCCGATCCGTTCGGTCTCTTGATCTCGTTGTTCGAGATTGCCGTCGACGACCTCGGCGACACGCTGCAGCAGCTCTACTTCGGACTCGAAGCTGCCGGACGGCGCGTGTTCGAGGAATCCAATACCGATCTCGAGGAAGCCCTCGACGCACTCGCGCAGCACGAAGATCTCAACGGCAAAGTCCGACTCTGCCTGATGGACTCGCGGCGCGACCTGACGTACCTGCTGCGCAATGCACTCGATGAAGACGCGCAGCAATGGAAGGCGCATTCGAAGCGGTTGCGCAATCTGATCGGCGACATCGACGCGCTGTTGCCGCACAACAACTTCCTGTTCGAGAAGGTGAACTTCCTGCTGCAGGGCGCGCAGGGTTTTATCAACATCGAGCAGAACCAGATCATCAAGATTTTTTCGGTCGCGGCCGTGACATTCCTGCCGCCGACGCTGATCGCGAGTATCTACGGCATGAACTTCCACGTGATGCCGGAACTGAGCTGGACGTTCGGCTATCCGATTGCGATTGGATTGATGGTCGCGTCCGCAGTGTTGCCGTACGTCTATTTCAAACGTCGCGGCTGGCTGTAGTCGTCGTCGGTGCATCCTTCTCGCCGGCACGGCGCCGATCCAGTGCACGACGGATATCGGCGTGGGCCGCACGGGTGATCTTGTAGCGCGGAATGAGGCTGATCGGAATCAGATGCAACAGCGGCACGCCGATGCCAACGACCAGCCCAAGGCGCATGATCGTCTCAATGGGAACATCGGCCGGGACAACGCCACGCGGCAGCGCGATCGCGTCGAGCATGAAGCCGCCGAGCACGATTCCCAGGCCCGAGCTCGCTTTTCCCGAAAATGACAGCGCGGCGCTGAACATTGCTTCCTGGCGATAATGTGTACGCAGTTCATGGTCGTCGAGTACGTCGGCGACCACGGAGGCTCCGATGATCCCCTGGATCACCCCGATCGCAACGCCGAATATCCCCATGCCCACCAGAATGACGAGCAGCGTCGGATCGCCATTCTCGGGCAATACGCCGAGCAGCCGCAGGGAAACGAGAAATATTCCGTCGAACAAACTGATGATGGCGCACACCAGCAGCACGTGCTTCTTGTCCCAACGACGCTGCGTGGCGGCGATCAGCGGGAATGCGATGAGTGCGCCAATTGCGGCCAGCGCGAACCAGCGCAGATCCGCCGTTGTGAGTCCCCAGAAAAACGTGGTCATGTAGATACCGACATTGGCGGTGGTGCCGCTGATCGCCGAAGACAGCAGCGTGATCAGAAAGACGAGCGCAAACTGCCGATTCTTGAGTGCACGAACAAGTTCGCGCACTGCGCTGCCGAAGCTGAATCCAACCGACCCGGTCGCGGGTTGCCGCAAAAATGGAATCTCCCGCCGCGTCAGCAGAGTTGTCGTCACGGCGCCCACGCTCAGCAGAACGCCTGCGCAGAGCGCCATCGTCGGGTAGTGCTGAGCGTTGAGCTGACCGACCGGATACTCCGCGGTACCGGGCATCACAAACGTAAACAGGAACAGCGGGAACGACACGCCGATCAGCCCACCCACCGCGAAGCGGAACGACATCACGCTGGTGCGCTCGGCGTAGTCGTCGGAGAGCTCGGCCGCGATCGCCGCCCACGGTATGAAGAAGAAGGCCATGAGTACACGTGTCAGCGAGACAAACCCCAACAACCACACGAACAACCCGGTTTCGCTGAGCCCCTGCGCGGGCACGAACACAGCGTATAGCGCAAAACCCAGCGGTGCTCCGCCCACCAACATCAGCGGATGCCGGCGTCCCCAGCGCGTGGACAGATTGTCCGAGAACGACGCGACGAACGGATCGATAAGGGCGTCGACAATGATCGCGATCGCCAATGCGACGGAGACGAGTTTTGGATCGACCCCGAGAATCTGGCTGTAATAAAGCAGGATGAACGTGTTGAACGTCCAGTTCTTCACCGTGTCCGGAATTGCGCCAATACCTTGAAACAGCTTGGTTGTGAACGACAAGCGACCGACGCGCTCGCGGCGGACATAGGTCGGGATCGCTTCGTCGGGCACGTCTGGGTCCGGCCATTGCAAGGGAGGTTCAGGCATCATACCTAACGCCAAAACGGAGCTAGTCATGAACCACCCGGTCAACGCGCACCCCATCGTCACCGGACCGATCACCGGCGGCAGCAAAGGATGGCCGTTTGCGGCGTCCACACTCGACGTCTCAGCCTATGACTACACCGAGGCCGAGTACTTCCTCGAAGGCACCGCCACGCGCTACCGGCTCGCGCCTGGCGCGCAGCTCACGCGTGATGGTCATTGGCGCGCCGAGCCGGGCAACACAGCGCCGTTTCGCACGCGCATGCTCGTCTAC
>CAYUMA010000145.1:0-5228 GCA_964445675.1 uncultured Pseudomonadales bacterium
GCATCGGGCCACCCGAAGAACATGACCGGACGCTGTGGCGTCGATCTCGTGATTCGCGTGCCGAGCGGCACGACGATCGTCGATGAAGACACGCTGGAACTTCTCGGTGACATGGCCGTGGCCGGCGATCGGCTCGTCGTCGCGCGCGGCGGTCGTCACGGTTTCGGCAATACCCACTACAAGTCATCGACGAACCGCGCGCCCCGCAGAACGACGCCCGGCTATCCGGGCGAGGTCCGTCGGCTGCGACTGCAACTCAAGGTACTTGCCGATGTCGGGCTGCTGGGGATGCCCAATGCCGGCAAGTCGACGCTGCTCGCGCGCGTCTCCGCGTCCCGCCCGAAGATCGCCGACTATCCGTTCACGACGTTGACGCCGAATCTCGGCGTCGTACGCTGCGGCGGCGAACGCAGTTTCGTAATGGCTGATATTCCCGGCCTGATCGAGGGCGCTGCGGATGGCGCGGGCCTCGGCACACAGTTTCTGCGCCACCTCGCGCGCTGCAGGGTGTTGTTGCATCTCGCCGAGGCCGCTCCGCTCGATGGCAGCGATCCGGTTGCAAACGTTCGCGCAATCGATGCGGAAGTCGCGACGTATAGCCCGACCTTGATGCGGCGCCCGCGTTGGCTCGTTGTAACGAAGACCGATCTCCTCACAGTCGACGATCGCGCGGCCGTCTTGGCCGCGATGCGGTCTGCGTTTCCGGATCGTCCGGTGTATCCAATATCGGCAGTCAGCGGCGCCGGCGTCGATGAGCTCATGCAGGCTGTGATGCGGCACATCGAAACGAACCGGGCGTCGCTCGCGGATGACGCCGAGTTGCACGCTGCGGAAGTTGAACTCGACAGCGAGATCGCGAGCGACGTGCTGCGACAATCATTGGCGCGCCACCCGCAGCGTCCGTCCGAGCATGACGCGCGCAACGCGACGGAACTCGACCTGACCGATTCGCAGGATTGACGCCGTGAGCCAGGAACGCGAAGAACGCCAACGACTTCAATCGCTCGAACGCTGGGTCGTCAAGATCGGCAGCTCGCTGCTGACCGCAGATGGACACGGTCTCGACCGCGCGGGAATCGCGCGTTGGGCCAGCGAAATCGCGCGCCTCGTCGGCGCCGGATGCGAAGTGGTCCTGGTGTCTTCCGGCGCAGTCGCCGAAGGCACGAGCCGTCTCGGGTTCCGTGAGCGGCCGACGGCGATCCACGAGCTGCAAGCGGCTGCCGCGGTGGGCCAGATGGGTTTGATCGAAGCGTGGGAAACGGCGTTCCAGGCGCACGGCTTGCGCACCGCACTGGTGCTGTTGACGCACGACGACCTGTCGAATCGGCAACGCTATCTCAACGCCCGCACGACGCTGCGAACCCTGCTCGAGCTCGGCGTTGTTCCGGTCATCAACGAGAACGACACGGTCGCGACCGATGAAATTCGTTTTGGCGACAACGATACGCTCGCGGCGCTGGTCACCAACCTCGTTGAGGCGCACGTGCTCGTGCTCCTGACCGACCGCGACGGACTGCACGAAGCCGATCCTGAAATCGACGCAGCCGCTGCGGTGGTTGCATTCGCGCGCGCGAACGACGCACAACTCTCCAGCATGGCCGGGGACGTTGCGGGTTCGGTCGGCGTCGGTGGAATGGCGACTAAAATTGGCGCGGCGCGCGTCGCAGCGAGATCCGGTGCGCGCACGGTGATCGCCAACGGCGCCACCGTGGATGTGTTGGCCAAACTGCGCGCCGGTGAATCCATAGGCACGCTGCTCGCCCCCGACGTCGAGGTGCTGCTCGCGCGCAAGCGCTGGATCGCGGGTCAGTTGAAGACCAAAGGCGAACTCGAACTCGACGCCGGCGCGGTGAAGGTGCTGCGCCACGGCGGCAAGAGCCTGTTGGCGGTCGGAGTGACGGCGGCGCGCGGCAACTTCGCGCGCGGCGAGGTCGTGTTATGTCTCGACCCGGACGGCGCCGCGGTCGCGAAGGGGCTCGTCAACTACTCGAGCGATGAGACGCAGAAGATTCTCGGTTGCACGACGCGTGACATCGAAAGCCGCCTGGGTTACGTGCGCGAGCCCGAATTGATGCATCGGGACAACCTGGTGCTGCTTTGATCGGCTCAGCCCGCGAGGGCTTTGACCTGCGCATTCATCCGGGATTTATGCCGTGCCGCCTTGTGGCGGTGAATGATGCCCTTCGTGACCATCGCATCGATGATCGGAATCGTCGCGGTCAGTGCGGCTTGTGCCTCGACCTTTTTACCGCTCGCAATCGCGGCCTGCGCGCGTTTGATGGACGTTCTGACCATCGAGCGCTGACTCGCGTTCTGACGGCGGCGTTTTTCGCTCTGCCGCGCGCGTTTGCGGGCGGATGCAGTATTGGCCAAGCTGAATCTCCTCGAAGGGTTCGGGAAAAAATGAAGCGCGACAATATGCCGTTGGGATTGACGCGTGTCAACAAACCGACCGGTTGACGGCGGCCTCGGCGCCGCTTCGGCTGAGCCCAAACGACCCACGCAGAATCTCGGCCGCCAAGGTGGCGTCGTCGCGAGCATGACGGTCATCTCGCGCATCTCGGGGTTGGTGCGCGACATGGTGCTGTCGTTCTTCTTCGGCGCAACGCCCGTTGCAGACGCATTCTTCGTCGCGTTTCGGATACCGAATTTTTTCCGCCGACTGTTTGCCGAAGGCGCGTTTTCGCAAGCGTTCGTGCCGGTGCTCGCCGGCTATCGCAATCGCGAGCCGCTGCAGCAGATGCGCGAATTCGTGGCGGTCATGGGCGGCAACTTCATGTTCGTGATGACGCTGATGAGCCTGCTCGGCGTTGTTGCCGCGCCGCTCTTCGTCATGATATTTGCGCCGGGTTTTCGCGACGATCCGGCGCGTATGGACATCACTGCGCAAATGTTGCGCATCACGTTCCCGTACCTCGGGTTCATCTCGCTGACGGCGTTCGCCGGATCCTTGCTCAACAGCTTCCACCGCTTCGCGATCCCGGCCATCACGCCGGTGTGGTTGAACGTGACGCTGATCATCGCGGCCCTGTTCGTCGCGCCGCAGTTTGATACACCGGTGATCGCGCTCGCGTGGGGAGTCTTCGCCGCCGGCTTGATTCAACTGTTGTTTCAGATCCCTGCACTGCGCGGGATCGACATGCTGTTGCGACCGCGCCTCGAGCTGCGCCACCCCGGCGTGCGCCGCGTCGGTCGCCTGATGATCCCCGCGGTCTTCGCGGGTTCGGTCAGCCAGATCAACGCGCTCGTCGACGTGATGATCTGCTCGCTGTTGGCTTCGGGAAGTATTTCCTGGCTCTACTATTCCGACCGGCTGATGGAACTGCCGATTGGCATCGTCGCGGTGACGATCGCGACCGTGCTGCTGCCCAATCTGTCGCGCCTCAACTCCGCCGGCGACATGGCCGCGTTCGATCGTACGATCGACTGGGGCTTGCGGACGTGCCTGTTGTTCGGGATACCCGCGGCGGCCGCGCTTTATGTGTTGGCATTGCCGCTCATGGCGACGGTGTTTTTCCACGGCGCGATGACGGCGAGCGACGTCGTGATGGCGTCGTTGTCGCTGCAGGTGTTTGCGGTCGGGTTGCTCGGATTCTCGATGGTGAAAGTCGCGGCGCCGCCGTATTTTGCGCGCGAAGACACCCGCACACCGTTTCGCATCGCCATCGTCAGCGTCGTACTCAATATCCTGCTGAGCCTGGCGCTTTTCCGCGTCATGGGACATGTCGGCGTCGCGTTTGCGACGACGACGGCGGCGACCGTGCAGGCCTATCTACTGTTGCGCGGGATCATTCGCCGGGGCCTGTATCGCCCCGGGCGCGCCTTTGCGCTGTTCGTCGTCAAGACTGCGGTCGCGACCACGGCGATGGTGCTGCTGTTGCTCGCGACATCACCGCCCGCGCAGTCCTGGTTGCAGCTGGCGATGCATGAGCGGGTGCTGTGGATGATGGGACTGTGCGGTCTCGGTGGCGCTGCGTACTTCGTGATCCTGTTTGCGGCCGGGGTCCGCCCGCGCGATCTGCGTTATCACGCCTGAGGCGTGTTTATAATGCGACGGCGTCAGGCGCCTGCATCAGAAGGCCGCCTTCCCGAGATAGGTTCCTGCATGGAGATCATTCGCGGCCTGCACAACATCCGCCCCGCGCACCGGGGCTGTGTCGCGACGATCGGCAATTTCGACGGCGTCCATCACGGTCACCAGCTGCTGCTCGCGCACCTCAATGCGAAGCGCAACGAGTTGGCGGCACCGAGCGTCCTGATCACGTTCGAGCCGCTACCGCGCGAGTATTTCGCCGGCGGCGTCAAACCCGGGCGGCTCACGCGCTTCCGCGAAAAAGTGGTGCTGCTCGAACGCATCGGCATCGACCGGATGATCTGTCTGCCGTTCAACGAACAGGTCTCGAAAATCACCGCGACGTCGGTGATCGAGGACTTTCTGGTCGGGCAACTCGGCGTGCGTTATCTGGTGGTCGGGGACGACTTCCACTTCGGTCGCGGCCGTGAAGGCGACTATGCGATGTTGAAACGCGGCGGCGATCGATTCGGCTTCGATGTCAGCCACATCGGCACGTTGACGTTCGATCATCAGCGCGTTTCGAGTTCGCGCATCCGCGAAGCGCTCGCCGGCGGCGACATCAGATTGGCCGAGAAGCTGCTGGGCCACAGCTTCTTCATCATGGGTCACGTCGTTTATGGACGTCAGTTGGGTCGTCAGCTGGGCGTGCCAACCGCGAACATACCGTTGCATCGTTATCGCGCGCCGCTCGATGGCGTATTCGCGGTGACGGTGGCGGGGCTGGATCGGGCGTATGACGGGATCGCCAACGTCGGCGTGCGGCCGACGATCGGCGGTAAGGAGCCGCTGCTCGAGGTCCACCTGTTCGATTTCAGTGGCGACATCTATGGGCGACTGTTGACGGTGACGTTCAAACAGCAGTTGCGCGAAGAGCGCAAGTTCGAATCGCTCGATGCGCTGAAAGCGCAGATCGCACGCGACATCGATGAGGCGCGTGCGTTTTTCACTAAACCGTTCGGGGAACAGCGTGGCTAAGTGGTTCGCGCTCGCGACGTTCACGTGGATCGCTGATCGCATCACGAAGATGATCGTCGACCGCGAGCTCATGCTCGGCGAGGAAGTGCCCGTGCTGCCGGTATTCAGTTGGATCCGACTACACAACGAAGGGGCGGCGTTCAGTTTCCTCGCCGACCAGGGCGGCTGGCAGCGCTGG
>CAYUMA010000146.1:0-11173 GCA_964445675.1 uncultured Pseudomonadales bacterium
CCGGGGTCGAGTTGCACAACGCGCGTCAGTGTCTCGATCGCGATCTGCGTGTCGAATTTGTCCACGTGCACCATCCGGTCCACGGCGCGCAAGTAGAGTTCGTAGGCATGCGGATCCTTCGTCGGGGGTTTGGTCGGTTCCGCGGCGGTGTTCGGTCGCGGTTGGAACACGTTGGAAATCGCATCCGCGATCCGGTCCTGCAACCCGAAGAGGTCGCCGACGTCGCCATCGTGTTTGGACGAGTACAGAGTTTCCGAGTCGGCGATGCGCAGCGCTTCCGTCAGCACGCGCACTTTTGCGCCCTGCTTCTGCACCACGCCGTGCACGACGATTTCCACGTTCAGATCCTGCGCGATCTGAGTCCAGTCCGGGTCCACATCCTTGTAGCGCAAGACGCTCGTGATCGGCCGCACGATCAGTTTTGCGACTGAGGAAAGTCGGTGCAGCACCGCATCGGCCAGCGCGACGCAGAGGAACTGATCTTCGGGCGCGCCGTTGCGCAGCCGGAACGGGATCACCGCGACCGCGACACGGCCAGTGGGCACGCGTGGGACGGGCTCGGGTGGTCGGACGACCTCGCGGACATTCTTTTGAGTTGCGGTCTCTGCGTCCTCGCGCGCATTCGAGCTGACCGCTTCGAGCAGCTTCGGCAGATAGTTCGCCGCTGCGACGTCGTAACGCAGGATCGCCTGCAGATTGTTCAGCATGAGCCGCAGTCCGCTCGGCAGCTCCGTGGGCACGAGGTGAACGGCGAGCATCTTGCACGGCCGTTCCAGCGCGAAGCTCACTTCCCGCCGGCAGTGCGCAGAGGCGACCGAACGCGGCGTCACGAAGTACAGAAACGTGGCCGAGCGTTCGATGCGCTCCGCAATGGCGTGGGACCATTCGGACCCGGGACTGATGCCCTCGTCGTACCAGAGATTGATGCCCGCATCCCGCAGGCGGGTGAGTTCCGGATAGACCAGATCCTTGTCCGCGTGCGCGTAGCACACGAACACGTAAGTCTCATCGCCGTCGTAGGCTGGAAATGGCCCGGCCACGTTCTCCTCCGCTAGCGATCGAGTCTACCTGCGGGTGTTGGCGTGCGCACGGGTGGCGCCAGCGATCAATGGTCGCCTTGCCGAAAATCGATCAGGGCTGTGTGCCACCCAATCCTTGGTCAGAAGTACGGGAAGGCAACCCGGATATGCCTGGCGCAGTTCGCTTGCAGCGACGAGCTGAACCGTTCAGGAAATGAAGCGTCCCACACCTTCCTTCAGAGTCGTCCATCTGATCGACCACGGGCGTCGTGAGGATGCCGTCCACAGAATTTCGTACCTTGTAAATTGTTCATCTGCCGATCAATATGCAAGGCCATGATCGAACGAACCGAACTGCTCGACCAAGTTACGAGTCGTCTCAAGAGCAACCCGGCCGTAGCGTTGCTAGGCCCGCGTCAGTGCGGCAAGACGACTCTCGCTCGCGAGCTGGCTGCGCAGCGACGCAGCTCGTACTTCGACCTCGAATCGCCGCGTGATCTCGCCAGATTGTCGCAACCGATGACGGCGCTCGAGCCGCTGCGCGGTCTCGTGGTGATCGACGAGGTACAGCGACATCCCGAGTTGTTTCCAACCCTGCGCGTACTCATCGATCGCAAGCCCGCGCCGGCGAAGTTCCTCGTCCTGGGCAGCGCGTCGCCGGAGTTGTTGCGGCAAACCTCCGAGACGCTGGCGGGCCGTATCGCGTTCATCGACATGAGTGGGTTTGTGCTCAATGAGATTCCCGCGCGCGACGTCTCGAAGCTTTGGGTGCGGGGCGGCTTCCCGCGTTCGTTCCTTGCGCGCTCGGAACGCCAGAGTTTGGAGTGGCGCGAGGATTTCATCCGAACGTTTCTGGAGCGCGACCTGGCGCAGCTGGGCAGTCGCGTGCCTGCTGCGACGATGCGGCGCCTCTGGACGATGATCGCGCATTACTCCGGCGGCACCTGGAATGGATCCGAGATCGGGCGCGCGCTCGGCGAAGCGCACATGACCGTGCGCCGCCATCTCGATGCGCTGTCGACGGCGCTCGTGGTGCGCATTCTCGAACCATGGTTCGAGAACGTCGGAAAACGGCAAGTGAAGGCGCCGAAGGTCTATGTCCGCGACACGGGAATTCTTCATGCGCTGCTTGGGATCGCGGATCGCGACGCGCTCGAAGGGCACCCGAAGGTTGGCGCGTCGTGGGAGGGATTCGTGGTCGAACAGACATTGACGCAGATCGCCGGCGCGCGGGGCTACTATTGGCGTACACAGGCCGGCGCAGAGCTCGATCTCTTGTTGATGATTCGCGGCAAGCGCATCGGGATGGAAATCAAACGCAGCGACGCGCCTAAGATCACTCCCTCGATGCAGTCTGCTTTGAAGGACCTGAAACTCCATCGACTGTTCGTCGTGTATCCGGGGAAGACACGGTATGTGCTGTCCGAACGAATCGAAGTACTGCCCCTCGACGCGCTCGTCGAGACACTGTCTACATTCCGCTGACGTGCTTTCGATATGACTCTCAAAGACAATCGAGCTGAGGCGACGGCGACGCTCGGCGTCCACCGTGTCGACGACGCGTTGGCGCTGACGCTCGCCGGCGACTGGCTGGTGAACGCTGTGTTGCCGTCGATGCAGGACGTGGGACGTGGCCTCGCGCAGACGCCGGTCCCGAGCGCCGTGCGTTTCGACGCGACCGCGCTGGGCCGTTGGGACAGTGGCCTGATCACGCACCTGATCGACATCTACCGCGATGCCCAGGCGCGTGCGATTACGTTCGACGACAGCGGGTTGCCGGAGGGTGCGCGGCGCCTCATTGCGCTGGCCTTTGCGGTCAAGCCGCGCGAGGGCGCGCAGCGCAAACAACGCCGGGTCGGCTTCGTCCAACGGGTGGGCGAGTCCGCGCAGGAGCTGTGGCAGAGCAGCGTCGCGTTCGTCACGTTTCTCGGCGAGATCACGTTGTCGATGGGCCGCTTCGCGCGGGGGCGCGCGAAATATCAGAAGTCGGACATCCTGCAGCACATCGAAGAAGCCGGCGCGAACGCGCTGCCGATCGTCAGCCTCATCAGTTTTCTGATCGGGATGATCTTCGCGTTCGTCGGCGTCATGCAGCTGCGCGCATTCGGCGCCGGCATCTACACGGCGAACCTGGTTGCGGTGGCGATGATCCGCGATATGGCGCCGATCATGACGGCCATCATCATGGCGGGGCGCACCGGTGCTGCCTACGCAGCCGAGATCGGCACGATGAAGGTCAACGAGGAGATCGACGCCCTGACGACGCTCGGCATCAATCCGATGGATTTCCTCGTGACACCGCGCATGCTCGCGCTCGTGCTGATGATTCCGCTCTTGACGATGTACGCAAGCCTGATGGGCATCATCGGCGGCACGCTCGTGGGCCTTTCGATGATCGACGTGAGCCTCGTGCAATACGTTCAGCAAACGATCTCCGCCGTGCGGCTCGGCGATCTGCTGAGCGGCCTTCTGATGGCGTTCGTATTCGGCGCGCTCGTCGCTCTTTCGGGGTGCCAGCAAGGGATGGCGTGCGGCACGAGCGCGATGGCCGTCGGTCAGGCGACGACGCGCGCCGTGGTCATGGGTATTGTGTTGATCGTCGTGAGCGCCTCGGTCCTCACCATCATCTTCATCAATCTGGGAATCTGATGCTGCCCACCAACGGAAATGCCGAGGCGCACATCGATGTGCGTGGTCTCACAATGAGCTACGGTGATTTCGTGATTCAGCAGAACCTGACGTTCACGGTACGCCGCGGCGACATCTTCATCATCATGGGCGGCAGCGGCTGCGGCAAAAGTACACTGCTGAAGGTCATGATCGGTCTGAAGTCGCCGGCCGCGGGCGATGTGAGCTACGACGGTGAAGCATTCTGGGCGGCCGGGCTCGCCCGTCAGGAGGAGTTGAAGCGCAAGTTCGGCACGTTGTTCCAGAGCGGCGCGCTGTGGAGCGGCATGACGCTCGCGGAGAACGTCGGTCTGCCGTTGAAGCAGTACACCCGTCTGGCCGACGCGGAGATTCGCGAATTGTGTGCGTACAAGCTGGCGCTGGTCGGACTCGCCGGCTTCGAGGACTTCTATCCAAGCGAAATTTCCGGCGGCATGAAAAAACGCGCGGGACTTGCGCGTGCGATGGCGATGGATCCGCAGATCCTGTTCTTCGACGAGCCGTCCGCGGGTCTCGACCCGCTGAGCGCGAAGCTGCTCGACGATCTGATTCTGGAACTGCGCGACAGCCTCGGGACGACCGTCGTGATCGTCACGCACGAACTCGCGAGCATTTTTGCGATCGGCAACAACTGCGTGTTCCTCGATCCCATCACGAGGACTCAGCTCGCGACGGGCGATCCGAAGGCGCTGCGCGATCAGAGTCCGGACTTCGGCGTTCGCAACTTTCTGATGCGGGGCACCGCGTCACCGGTGGAGAAGCTATGAGCAAACCGTCGAACCCGACGCTGATCGGTTCCTTCGTCCTCGGTGCCGTATTGCTGCTGGTAGCGGCGGTGCTGCTGTTCGGCGGCGCTGAACTCTTCGCCTCGAAGAGAGAGCTCGTCAGCTACTTCGCCGACTCGGTGAGAGGATTACGCGCAGGCTCGAACGTGATGCTGAACGGCGTGCGCATCGGCTACGTCAAGGAGATCCAGCTCCAGGGCGAGGTCCGCGCCGACAATTCGATGAACATGCTCTCGCAGGTCACGATGCAAGTGTTTCCGCAGAGTTATTCATTGTTCTCGGACGGCACGTCGGCGACGGGCACGACGCATTCCGCATTGGCCGTAGACCAGTACGTCGCGGCCGGGATTCGCGCAAAGCTCGGGACGGATAGCTTCGTCACCGGCCAGTTGCTTGTCGAACTGGTGTTCCAACCGGAGACTCCGGCGGTCTTTCGCGCCCGTCGCAAAGGTGGTCCCGCCGAAATTCCGACGATACCGAGCGACGTGCAGCAGGTCATCGAACGCGTGCAGCAGTTCTTCGCAAGAATCTCGCAGGACGTCGACTTCGAACAGGTCGCCAAGGATTTTCAAGGAATTACCTCCGGGCTGAACGAGATCGTGAACTCGCCGGACCTGCGCAAAACGCTCGCGGGTGCGAACCGGCTGACGAATGACGACCTTCCACGCCTCACGAGCGCCCTGGAGCGCTCGTTAGCGGAACTACAGGGCGCGGCAAAGGACACTCGATCGCTGGTTTCGCATGTGGACAAACAGGTCGATCCGTTGATGAGCGACCTGCTGCCGGCGGTGCAGCGGCTCGACGGTACGCTGAAAGCGGCCGAGCTGCTGCTGCGCCAGGCATCAGGTCATCTGCGCGACGACTCGGAACTTGCGCTGGAGATACGGCACACGCTGCAGGACCTGCAGTCGGCATCCGACGCAGCGACCGTTCTGCTCGACTATCTCGGCAACCATCCCGAAGCATTGCTGCGAGGAAAAAGAGAATGAAACGGAGAGTTCTCACACGGCGCTTCATTCTAATGGGCGTTCTGATCGCGGGTGTGTCTGCATGTGGTACGTCGCCGCCGGTGCGGTTCTACTCGCTCAGCGAGCCGGCGGCGCCGACGGCCACGAAGGTCAGCGACACCGTCGTGGTCATGGGTCCGTTCACAGTGGCGCAGTATCTGCGGCGACCGCAGATCGTCATCAGGGACGCCGATCACCGGCTGCAGTTGGCGCAGTTCGACCAGTGGGCGGAAGCGCCGCAGATCGCGCTGGTGCCGTGGCTCGCGCGGGAAGTCGATCGCCAACTCGCGCAGGCGGTGGTCGTTGCGTTTCCGTCGCTCGGCCATTCCGATGCGCCGTATCGCGTGCGCGGCACGATTGCGCAGTGGGACACCGACGCAGGCGGCGCTGCGGTACTCGTCGTGCAATGGGAGTGCGTGGCGCTGGACGATACGGCGCTGATTCCATTGCATACGTCGCGCTATACGGCGCAGGCGAGGCGTCCTGACAATTACAACGACGTCGTGCGCGCGCTCAATCAGACGCTCGCGGATTTTGCGGCGGACATGGCAACGGCGTTGTCGGCGGCGTTGCCCTCCAGCACTCGAGAGTGATTAAGACGGCAGGAGTATCGCGATCTGGAGATCGCTCCCACGGTAGCTGCCGCCACAGTGGGTGCCATTGTTGTTGTGGGAGCGATCTCCCGATCGCGATCAGGTTTTGATTCCGGCGACCGTGCCAAATGAGCGGACTCGCCGTCGTATCTGGAAATGGCGCGGTTGGCCACCTGGTCACCGAGGTTCAAGAGGGTCAGACCCCGTTCTCACCGGATAGAAAGGGAACAGTCACCCGCCGCGAATCGACCAGCCGAGCAACAACAGCCCACTCGCCGCAATCCAGCTGCCGACGACGCGCAGCGCAATGCGCGTCCAAGGCGGCTGGAGTTGGACCGCGAACGCCGCGGTCAGCGAGACCAGAACGAATACCCCGGACACGAGGCCGACGAGGCTGACCACCGCCGCGACGGAAACGCCCAAGCCGCTGCCATTCAAGTAACCGTGATACACGCCGAGCAGTCCGGCGAGCGCCGTCAGCGCGCGCAAAGACAATTTGGCGTCGGTCAATACCAGGCCACCCACCAACACGAACCACAACGCCGACACCAGGCTACTCCCGACGATCGCCGGCGCACTCAGTCCGCACACGCCTCCCAACAACCACGCGCAGGGGAGCACGATCATCACGCGTCGGCCATACGCGGCTCCGCGCAAACCCGCGAGCAAGGCAACGCCGAACGCTGCAACGAGATCCTCCGGGCTCGACAGAAAGTGCACCACACCGTCGTACAACGGACCCATGCCCGTCGAGTTCAGATGTGCATGCGCCGAAGCCGACCCGAGCGCGCACGCGAGAGCAACGCTCCTCCTCGCCGCACTCACTGCAACGCTTGCCACAGGAAGAACACGCCGCCGACCGACACGATCGCGCCCGCGGTGCGAATCAGTCTTTCACCCCACGCAAAGCGGTGCAGCGCGCCAACGCCGATGCCGATTGCGTGCAAACCACCGGTCGCCGTGACGAACCCGATGCTGTACAGCATGGCGTTCTGGCCGGCGGGCAGTTCGGTGCCGTGCGCGTACCCATGGAAGATTGCAAAGAGACCGACGAGCGCGGCTGCGACAACCAGTGGCGGGCGCACGCGCAGCATCACCGCGGCGCCGAGCACAATCGCCGACGCCGCGATGCCGTATTCGACGCCGGGCAGCGGCACGCCGATGAAGCCGAGCAGACCACCCATGGCCATCACCAGCGGAAACGCAACCGGCAGTACCCAGATTGCCGGTGCACCCAGCTGGGCGCCCCACAAGCCGACCGCGACCATCGCGGCCACGTGATCGAGCCCGGATATCGGATGCAGAAATCCGGTCGCGAACCCGGATGCTTCGCCGTGCAGCAGATGTGCGAACGCGTTCTGCGCCAAGGCTGCGATCAGCACCGATCCGACCACAGCGATCGCTCGACGGCCGTTCATCGACGTGTCATCGAAAGCCGCCGAACAGCAACACCACACGTTGGATCGTCCAGAACGCGCCAAGCGCACCCACGGTGTAGCCCGGCAACACCTGCGCCCAATGCGGCCAGTTGATCCGCAGGATTCGAAACGCGCGTTCGAGCGCAATGATCAGCGCAATGAACGCGAGCTGGCCGATTTCGACGCCGACGTTGAAGCTGACCAACGCTAACGGCAACTCGGCGCGCGGCAGTCCCGCATCGACCAACGCGGTTGCGAACCCGAAGCCGTGCAGCAGACCGAACGCAAACGCAACGACCCAGGGATGCCGAATCGTGAAGCTCGTCTCGCCGCGCCATGAACGCACGATCTCGGGGCCGAGGAACAGGATGCTGAGCGCAATCGCCGCGTTCAGCGGCAAGGCCGGCACTTGTGCATAGCCGAGTGTCGCAATCGCGAGCGTGATGCTGTGAGCGACCGTGAACGCGGTTACCGTCTTCACCAGCATCCATCGGTCTCGAACGATCAGCAACAGACCCAGGACGAACAGCAGGTGGTCCGCGCCGAATAGAATATGCCGGAATCCCTCTTCTATATAGGCACCGACGACCTGCCAACCGGTCTGCGAAGGGGCGATTTCGATCCAGGGCCGCGACGCGCGTGCAATCAGCGTCAATTTGCGGCCATCCAACTTCTCGACGCGCGCGAGCACGTCGGTGATCGTCAGCTGCAGGCCCCGAAACTCGATGCGTTTACCGGATAGTCCGAAACCGCGCGTGTCGATCGTACGGCGTTCCACGAGCGAGTCGGCCAGTTCTTCGACAATCGGCCCGCGCACCGTATCGATGTCGTTGGGAAACGCCAACGCGATCGGCAGACGCATGCCTGCCGTCACGGGCGTCCGCCACAGGATGTCGTAGCGGCCGGGCGCGGTTTCTTTGATCTCGAGATACGCCGGCCGCGCTTCGTGGGCGAGGACGGACGATGCGCCGACCAGGACCAGCGCCGCGGCTACAGCGAAACGCGCCCATCGTGTCATTGCGGCGCCGGCTCCGGCGGTTTTGGCAGCAGCACGACGTATTTCGCCCGCATCGCGGCGTACGCGCTGCGCCACGCGAGCGCTTTCTGCTCGCCGAGCCACGCGATTTTCACGTCCGGCTCCACTGCATCGAAGTCGGGCACGCGCCCGGGCTCGCTCGCGTCGACGAACAGCAGATGCCAGCCGAAATCGGACTCGATCGGCCCCTGCCACGAACCGATCGGCAATCCAAATGCCGCTTGCGCAAAGACGCCGCCGAAGTCCTTCACCAGTTGTTCGGACGAACGACCGCCGTAGTACTCCTGCAGCATCGTCGGATCACCCGCTGCAAGCGGCGAATCGACCGGCTTGCCCGCGAGCCGTTCCAGCGCAGCTAGCGCGTCTTCGCGGCCGCGCGGACCGCGTTCGTCGCGCGAGAAGTAAACCTGGCGAAAGCTGATGCGTGGCGGCATTGCGAACTTATCCGCATTGGTTGCGAACCACGCGCGCAGTGTGGCGGCGTCGGGGGCGTGCGCCGAGGCCACGTCTTCGGCAATGAACTGCATCTTCTGCGCCATCCGGCGCTTGACGATTTCGTCATCCTCGTCGAGCCCGAGCACGAGCGCCTCGCGGTAGAGAATTTCTTCCTTCACCTTGGTCTCGACGAGTGCGTCGAACTGTTCGGGCGACGGTTGGCGACGCCACTGCGACGCGAACACCATCTCGAGCTGCTGCAGGTCGTCGAGCGTCAACACGATCTGCCTGGGCGCGTTCGCGGCGGTTCCGCTGATATCGATAAACGCATCCGCCGCGAACAGCACGGTTCCGATCAGCAGGAAGTGCGTGAGCGGCTCTTTCAGCACGCGGCGCACGATCGCGGCAATCCCGGTGCGGCGGGGTTGCGGCACGCTTGTCTCCATTGGTTCTCTCGAATGGGGTTTGCGAATGGGTCGCGATTATGAGTTTCGGCGACGCGAAAAGCACCCAAGTGCACAACGCATCTGCGACCAGGTGGCCCGACAGCGTACCTGAGGGGCGAACTTGCGTTCGGACGCACGCCGGCACAGCATCGCGTTTCTGGCGACCGCGCCATAAATGACGATTGGGAACTGAATCCATGAAGCAAGCTCTGCTCGGTATCGTGCTTCTCGCAGCCATCGCCGCGTGCTCCGGCGGCGACGGCGTTTCCCAACGCGTTGCCGACGCGTGGCCCGCGAAGTGGTGCGAGGCCGAACCGGGCATCGCGAAGGACCAACTCGTCGCGATCATGGGGCAACCGACCGGCAGTTCCGCAGAGCACATGACCTGGTCCGCGCATCAATATCAATTCAACGCGTTTCTCGAAGCCGATGGCACGGTGCGGCAACTCGACATCAATCAGCATTCGCTCAGTGATGCGGAAAAGGCCGCGCTGACGTGCGAGAGCGTTCGCACGCGGGAATCGATGGCGGACGCAGAAGCCGCACAACGGCAACGCGCGACGCCGAGCGCATGCGCGCTGGTATCAGAGGCACAGATGTCCGCGATCCTCGGCGCACCGATCGTCGCGGAAGCCAACGGCGACACTAAATGTATGTACAAGCCGACGTCCGGCATCACGCCGTACGTCGAGTTCTCGATCGACTGGGGCGACGGCGCGGTCGCGATGCAGGCGATGGGGTTGGCCGCACAGCACGAACCGGGACTGACCAGTCCGTACGATGGGCTCGGCGATCAGGCGGCGGCGGTCGGACCGGCGCTGATGATCCGCACCGGCGAAGACCTGGTGACGATCGTGTTCTCGGGGGTCGAGGACATTCCTGCGGCGGCGAAGAAAATATTCGACACGGCCAAAGCAGGCATGTGAGTCAACCCGGCAGTCGCAGCCACGCGCGCGCGTTGTCGGCAAAGAACGCCGCTTCGACCGATTCACTCGCACCCGCGAGCGATTTCGTGAACCGTCCGAGCGGATCGCGGCCGCCTTCGGCGTGCGGATAGTCCGACGAAAATAGAAATAGCCGCGGATCCGCCTCGCGACACAACCGCCCGACGTCTTCGAACGGGTACGGCGTGAAGCGCAGTTGCGCACTGGCCTGCTCGGACGGCATGCGCTGCATCGCGCGCAACTCGGGCTCCGATTTGCTCCAGATCGATACCGCGTGATCGAGCCGCCGCAACATATCCGGCACCCAGCCGGCGCCCATCTCGATCGCGCCGCCGTGCAGCTCGGGGTGGCGTTCGAGCACGCCGTCGAGCAGCAGCACCGACAGAAAACGTTCGGCGCTGTGATACACGACCATCAGGTCTTTCGACGTGATGACTTCGGCAACCGGCATCCGCTCCGGCGGAGCGCGGCCGTTGAGCGTCCACTCGGCGCCGATCGGCAACGGCCCGCTGCCGACGTGCAGCACGAACGGCACGCGACGCTCGGCGAGTGTTGCCCAGAACCGATCATGCATGTCGTGTCCCGGCGAGACGCCGCCCGGCGCGCGCGCGGGTATCCAGACTTCGCGCAGTCCAAGATCGAGCGCGAACGTCAGCTCATCGAGCGATCGATCAGGCTCATCCAGATCACACAACGCGACGCCGAGCAGGCGCGCGTCGGCCGCGCAGAATTGCGCCATTGCGCGGTTGTGCGCGCGATAGGCCGCGTAGCGCAACGCGCTGTCGGTGATGCCGAACAGCGGCGAACACAACGACGAGTACAC
>CAYUMA010000147.1:0-2942 GCA_964445675.1 uncultured Pseudomonadales bacterium
TGAACTCGACGGCCAACGGCAACTCGTGAACCCCAAAGGTTTGCACGCCGAGCGGCATGCGCTCGCCGACCGGTCGGACGAAGACATAGACCTTCGCGGCCGCGGGCAACGCATCGACCGCACCTGCGTACGTCACCTCTAACGTGATTGGTGCCGTAGCTGCACGCGCCTGCGCTCCGCCGGCGGGTGCTGCGGTGGCGGTGACCGGCGTCGCCGCTCCCTCGACGGGCACAGGCTGCGCGGCCTGAAACATCCTGAACACCGCGCCGATCACCACGAGACCGGCAACAACACCAAGCGCAATGTTGCGCCGCCGATAGAAAGGTTCCGCTGCGTTCATGGGCTCTGGATCCGCATCACGTAATGCCTCAATAGTGACAGGACGGACGTTACGCCGACAGTCCGGAATCGCAGACGAGTTCGGTGTATTGGAACAATCGATTCACGTTCCGCAACGTCTGGCAGTTGTATCCGCGCGTACTGACGCTGCGACCCTGGCGGCGCTTGCTGCCAAAGGTCCCGCGATTGCGGCCGCAGATCCGCTCTTCACAGAGCTGCGAAATCGACAGTCGGGTCCAAGTCGAGACGGGTTCGATATCGGAATCGCCACGGCGGAAGGACAAACCGCGCCGGGGCCTGGGAAACAGCGCACCCATGATTCGTTGGCTCCCGATCAACGGCCAGGCTTTGACATCGCTGTTGCGTTTTCACTGGAGCCAAACAGAAATCTCGATCTGGCCACCCGCGGAGCAGCCATCGCGATCGCGGATCCGATGGTGGCGGCGGCTCGCGCCGAGGATCCCGACATCTTTTATTGGCTGGGGTTCGATATCGCGACTGGAATTTACGGCGATCCAAAGCTCGGTGCGAACGGCAACACAGCGACGGGACCCGGCGCATTCAAAATTCGCGACGCGCTGAGCGCGGCCGGGCAACGAGGCTTCAATTCCGCGGTGTATTTTTGTTTAGGCGTGACTACCAATTCCACGCTGACAACCGGGGAGGGCCCCGTCGAAATCGGCAGCGGCTGGCAGGATTTCGGAAAAGTCATTGCGCTGATTGCCGATCCGGCACCCATCGTTCGTTAGCGGCGCAGTCCGCGCGGCGAAGTGACCTCACAACGTCAACATCAGCTGGAGCCAGCATTTCCGGGTGTTGCTGAGATTCGTCGCGCTGAGCTGGCTGGGGCCGTCGAAACGCGCGTAGTACAGATCCAGGCGGACGTGCGCACCGAGCGGTCGGCCGACCCGTAAATTGACTCCGGTGCCGAAGTCGTCGCCAACGGCGTCACTAAGCGGCCGTCGTTGTCGCCCGGCAGCAGCTCATAACCAACGCCAACGTCCAAGGCGTCGATGATCAAACCCGGGTTGGCATGAGCGTATGTCGCATCGTAGGAAGCTGGATTGTCAGCCCTGCCGTGGACGTCGAAAAGAGCGGCGTCACTTGATCGTCGATGCGGTAGTAGTAGCCGGTCAGCTTGCCCCAGTTCGTGATGCCGCCCGAGACGTTTAACAATTGAGTGCCGTTCTGTTTGTGTTTGCCGGCCGCAACATCCTCGCCAAAAATACGATTCACTTTTTGCACGTACGCGTAGAACGCCTTGAACTTCTTGTGCGTGCGGCACGCGCCGCACCTGAGAACGGCAGCAGGGCAACGAAGGCCAACAATACGTAGGGGAGGTTTTGTTGTTGCAATGAGGCAGACACTCGTCCTGCGTATTGACCAGGAACAATCACGTCGTCAGGCCGCGAGTCAGTACTGCAGATTGCCGATCCGCCGACGGCCAAATTGCCAAAGACATGCGGGTATCGCCGGTACCGTCGAACAGCAACCTATCTGCCCGCCGCCTGCGCTTGCGCAACGCGACGCTCGTGCAACTGCTTGAGGATGACTGCATGCCGCTCGCGGTCCAGCTTGTACCCCATGTACATCGACACACCCATGAGCACGAGCACTCCGGATGCCGGACCCGACAGCAAGCCCATGCTCCAGAGCGTCTCCGGCGCCACCGCGCCGGCCACTGCACCCTTCGGGAAGTGGATGAAATCCAGGATGGCGCCACCGATCAACACCCCGACCGCCGAGGTCACCTTGCGCGAGAACGAGCTTGCCGCGAAGACGATCCCTTCGCGGCGTTCACCAACTTCGAGTTCATGTTCATCGACGATATCCGCGAACATCGAACTGACGCTCGAATAAATCATCGGCACCATGGATATCGCAATGAAGTTCGAAGCGGCAAGCAACCAGAACAGCACGGGTGCGCCATTGCCTGGAAACCAATCTGGATCGATGAGCCGCAGTGTTATGAGCAGATTGCCGAGGATAACCCCAACGAATGCGCTGACGATCAGCGTCATCTTTTTATCGAGCCAGCGTGTCACAGGCGGCACGAGCGCCGCGCCAACGAACAATCCGGCGAGTGCAAACGGCCCGAGCAGCGAAGACTGTTCTGTGGTGAGTCCCCAGAAGTGCAGACCCATGTAGGGGGAGAATACGCCATCGATGGTCAGCACCAACGTAGCCAGCATGCCGCCAAAAAAAATCGAGCGAAACGAAACGTTGCCGAAGACCTGGCGTACTTCGCGCAGTAACTGCGGGAACGAAAATCGGTGCCGCTGCGCAACGCGCTCCGGCAGGAACGCGATTTCACGCCAGGTACCGGCCACGCAGACCGCGATGGCCAACACAATCCCAATGCCGAAATACACGCCAAGATGCGCATAGCCCGCGGGATTCAACATGCCGGGATTGAACTGTGGCGTGGTCGGGAAAAACGCCCGGTACGCAACGATCGCCGCAATCGTGCCACCGACCGCGCTGAACAGAACATTGATCGCATACATCGTGGAGCGCTGTGCGTAGTCCCGCGCCATCTCGGCGCCAAGTGCGGTCAACGGCAACGCGAAACAGGACATCGCGGCTCGCGCGAGGATCAGGAA
>CAYUMA010000148.1:0-1658 GCA_964445675.1 uncultured Pseudomonadales bacterium
ATCGACAGTTCCTTGCGCACGCTGTCGGGCAGCTTGTCGAGATCGGCTTCGTTGTCCTTCGGCAGGATCAGGTGCTTCATGCCGGCGCGGTGCGCCGCGAGCACTTTTTCCTTGATGCCGCCGACCGGCAACACGAGTCCCGACAACGTGATCTCACCGGTCATCGCGAGCTGCGCGCGGATCGGTTGTTCGCTGTACGCGGAGACGAGCGCGGTTGCCATCGTGATACCCGCCGACGGGCCGTCCTTCGGCACGGCGCCCGCCGGCACGTGGATGTGGACGCCGCGTTTTTCGATGCGCTTGCGATCGATGCCGAGTTTTTCGGCGGCCGACCAGATGTAGCTGCGCGCGGCCTTGGCCGACTCCTGCATGACGTTGCCGAGTTGCCCCGTCAGCGTCACCTTTTCGTCGCGGTGCGTGAGGATCGCCTCGATGTACAGCACGTCGCCGCCGGCTTCGGTCCACGCCAACCCCGCTGCAACGCCTGCCGGCAATGTTTCGCGGCCTTTGTCGGACTGGAAGCGCATCGCGCCGACGAGCGTCGTCAGCCGGTCCGCTTCAATGGGTGGTAACGACTCGCCGTTGTGGCGCTCGAGCACCTGCCGCGCGCGCTTGCGCGCGAGCCGGCCGATCACGCGTTCGAGTTCGCGCACACCCGCCTCGCGCGTGTAGCGGCGGATGATCAACGTCAGCACGTCGTCGGGAATATCGAGCTGGCTCTCTTCGAGGCCGGTCTCGGCGCGCTGCCGCGGTATCAGATAGCGGCGTGCGATCTCGCGCTTTTCGCGGTCGCTGTAGCCGGTGAGCTCCATCACTTCCATACGATCGAGCAACGGCCGCGGAATGCCTTCGAGCGTATTGGCGGTCGTGATGAAGAACACTTTCGACAGATCGAACGGGAGGTTCAGGTAGTTGTCTCGGAATTCCTTGTTCTGCGCCGGGTCGAGAATCTCCATCAGCGCCGCGGCGGGATCGCCGCGAAAATCGCGACCGAGCTTGTCGATTTCATCGAGCATCAGAATCGGATTGCTGACGCCGGCGCGCCGCACGGCCTGAATGATTCGACCCGGCATCGCGCCGATGTAGGTGCGACGATGGCCGCGCAACTCGGCTTCGTCGTGCAGCCCGCCCAGCGACAGGCGTTCGAATTTTCGATTCATCGCACGCGCGATCGATTGGCCGAGCGACGTCTTGCCGACGCCGGGCGGACCCACCAGGCAGATGATCGGTGCTTTGGCTTCTTTATTGAGCTGCATCACCGCGAGGCTTTCGAGGATGCGATCTTTGACGTCGTCGAGCCCATAGTGATCGGCATCGAGCACTTCCTGCGCGTGCGCGAGGTCCAGCGCATCGACCGTGCGGTTGTTCCACGGCAACTCGGCGATCAGCTCGAGATAGCTGCGCGCAACCTGATAGTCGGCGGCGTTCTCGGACATACGACCAAGCCGCTTCAGTTCGCGGTCGACTTCTTTCTGTACCGCTTCGGGCAGTCCCGCCTTCGTGAGCTGTTCGCGGAGCTCCGCCGTTTCTTCGCTGCCGCCACCTTCTTCGCCCAACGCTTGTTCGATGGCGCGCTTCTGCTGCCGCAACACGTGGTCGCGCTGTTGTTTGTCGATGTCGTGCTTCGCCGTTTCGTGGATTTCGCGGCGTACCTCGTT
>CAYUMA010000149.1:0-2106 GCA_964445675.1 uncultured Pseudomonadales bacterium
CAGGTTCGACCAGACGAGCTCAAGCAGGTCCACTTTCTCCGCGTTCAGCGGATCCATGCCGGCGCCACGCAGCCAACGCGTGATCTGGGAACGGCTGACGCCGAGCATGTCGGCGAGTTGTGCGGCCGAGCGGAAGTCGGCGCGCAGCGCTTCGATCTTCTTGGCGGAATCTACGGGCATGGGCGGCCCCAGCAAGGGAGCCGCCCTTCGACTCGAGCATTCAGAAACTGAAAGTGGCGCCCAGGAACATTTCCATACCGAGATAGTCGTAAATCGGGTAGGAATTGGGCGAGCCGGTCCCCGTTATGGCGTTGCTGATCAATGGAATTTCCTCGTCCGTCAGATTGTTGATGCCGGCGCGTACGTTGATGTTCTCGGTCGCGTCCCAGACAACTGCCAGATCGAGGTAGTTCTGGGCATCGATCTTCGCGTTGAACGAGTCTTGCCGACCGTTGCCGAGCGTCGGATCCGAGGTGTTCGAGTCCAGTTTCACCTCGCCAATATAACGCCACTGCAGCGACACCAGCACGCTCCAAGGGGTTTCCCAGCCTACGCGCAAGACATTCCGCCACTCGGGGTTGACGGTCTGGCACGTGGTGCCGAACAGGCCGGCGCAATCGTATTCATTCTCGCCGGGCAGTGGGGTCGTCGTGGCCTCATCCAGCCAGCCCCCGGACAGCGCAGCCGTGATGGCGCCGTATTGGTCAAGCCCGTAGGTGTAGGCCACCTGCATATCCACGCCGGTCACCGTCGCCGATGCAACGTTCAGGCCCCTCCCGTCGACGTAACCCCCGAAGGCGGCATTGCTGCCGAACAGGTTGCCGGCCGAGGTTCGCACCACGCCGTTGCACCACGTCGGGGCGCCAGTCTCGAGGCAGTTGTTGAACGTCACGCTGAGCGGCACGGCGCTGATGACATCGTCGATTTCGATCTCGTACCAGTCGATGGTCGCGACGAAGCCGGCCAGGAACTGCGGCGTGAACGTCAAACCGATGGAGCGCGTGTCGGCCTCCTCCGGTTGGAGCGCCTCATTGCCGCCAATGAGCGTCGAACACTGGTCCGCAGGGCATGGAATGATATTGCCGTACTGCGCGGGCGTCACGCCGGTATTCAGGCAGTCAGCCAATGAGGAACCCGGTATTGCGCCCGCGCAGGTGTCCTCGTAATCGCTTGTCTGTGTCAAGCTCGACTGATTGAACAGCTCGATGATGTTCGGCGCGCGGATCGCCGTCTGAAAGGACAAGCGCAGGCGAACATCGGGTGTCGGCGCATACTGCAAGCCCAACTTGTAGGTGTCGACCGAGCCGGCCAGTTCGTAGTCCGAATACCGGAAACCGGCCTCGAACACGAGATCGTCGATCCACTCCCGGTCCTGAACCAGCGGAACGCGAGCCTCGACGAATACCTCGTCGACTTCGATCTCGGCATCGATGCTCGTCGCGAGGCCGCTGCCACCGGACAGGTCACCCGAGGTCGTGACTTCGTCCGGGGTGAAATCCATCTCGTCCGTGCGTCGCTGGACACCGAATGCAACGCCGACACCGTCCGAGGCCCATGGCAACTGGAGACCGTACTCTTCCAGTTCACCGGTAACGGTTGCCGAAATCACTGTCTCCGAAGTCGAGCCGTCCGAGCTGCCGAAGGAATCGATGTATGCAAGCGCCGCCGGCGTGACGCCATCAAACACGTCCGACTTGACGCCGCCGCCCCGGAAGATGTTCCAGGGCACGCATCCCGCATCAGTGCCGGCAATTGTCGCGCGGCACGTCGGCACGCCCCCAACGTCCTCGACCTGCAGCGCGCGCTGGGCGCGTTCGTTGCTGACGTAACGGCTCTGTCGGAAGTTCAACGTCGTGTAGTAGTAGGAACCATAGGCGTCGTAACTCCAGGCATCGGTCAGGTCTCCCTCGACGCCAAACACGGCGCGGTAATTCATGTGCTCGTAATAGGCGACGCGACCACCGCCTTCGATATTGCGCCGCCCGATGAGGAAATCGACCGACTCACCCGCGCTGATCATGGCGGAGGTACAGCCCATCGCGCCCCGCTGCTGCGCGCTCAGCAATGGATTGTTGCAATTGATCAGATAGCCGCCGCTTGCAGCGA
>CAYUMA010000150.1:0-1809 GCA_964445675.1 uncultured Pseudomonadales bacterium
TCGCGCACGCCGGTGCCATCGCGTGTCGCGTAGTCGTTGCCGAATACACGCAGATATGGCAGCCGGCCGATCGCGACCTGTGCAATGTATGGCAGCAGATTGTTCGGCTCACCGCGCGGATCTTCGCCGAGTTCCCCGCTCGCGTGCGCACCGACCGGATTGAAATAACGCAGCAGCGAGATGCGCCATTCGGGATCCGCGCGGTGCATGTCGCGCAGCATGTGCTCGATGATCAGTTTCGAGCGGCCGTAGGGATTCGTCGCGTCGGTCGGCAGATCTTCGGTTGCAGGGATGCGGGCGGGATCGCCGTAAACCGTGGCGGAAGAACTGAATACGAGCGTCTTGATCGCGTGGGTTCGCATCGCGGCGATCAGCTGCAGCGTGCCGTTGACGTTGTTGTCGTAGTACTGCAGCGGCTGCTGGACCGATTCACCGACCGCCTTCAACCCGGCGAAATGCACCACCGCATCGATTTGATGCGTTGCAAAGAGCGTGTCGAGCGCACCCGCATTACGAATGTCGCCCTCGACGAATTCGAGCGATCGGTTCGTGAGGCGTCGCACCGCGTCGAGCGATTTCGACGTGCTGTTCGAGAGATTATCGAGAACGACGACGCCGTAGCCTGCGTTGAGCAGCTCCACGCACGTGTGACTGCCGATGTAGCCGGCACCGCCAGTCACGAGTATCGAGTGGGATTGGTCGGTCATCGTACGTTGTAGAACTCGCGATACCAGTCGACGAACCTGCCGACACCCACTTCGACGGAAGTTGCTGGCTTGTAGCCGATATCGCGCGCCAGCGCGGATACGTCGGCGAACGTCGCGGCGACGTCGCCCGGCTGCATCGGCAGAAATCGTTTGACTGCCTTGCGGCCGAGACAGTGTTCCAACACTTCGATGTAACGCAGCAACTCGATGGGGTTGCTGCTGCCGATGTTGTAGAGGCGATACGGTGCCACCAGTGAATTCGCGGGTGAAGGTGCGTCGGTGTTGTTGGGTTCGAGTTGTGGAATGCGGTCCAGCACCCTAACGACACCTTCGACAATGTCGTCTACGTACGTGAAGTCGCGTTTGTGTTTACCGTGATTGAAGACGTCGATCGGTTCCCCGGCGAGGATCGAGCGCGTGAAATAAAAGAGCGCCATATCGGGGCGGCCCCAAGGACCGTATACGGTGAAGAATCGCAAGCCGGTGGTCGGGATTCGAAACAGATGGCTGTACGTGTGCGCCATCAGTTCGTTGGCTTTTTTCGTAACGGCGTACAAGCTCAGTGGATGATCGACGTTGTCATCGGTCGAAAACGGCATGCGCGTGTTGGCGCCGTACACGGAGCTCGACGACGCATACACGAGGTGCTGCGTGCCGCGGTGACGCGCGCATTCCAGGATGTTCAAGAATCCGGTCATGTTCGCGTCGATGTAGGCCTGCGGATTCTCGAGCGAGTAGCGCACACCGGCCTGTGCCGCCAGATGGACGATCCGATCGGGCTGGCCCCGATCGAACACGCCGTCGAGCGCCTTGCGATCGGTGATGTCGACGAACTCGTCGTGGAACAGGCTGTTCGTCTTCAGCCGCGCGAGTCGCGCCTTCTTCAGGTTCACGTCGTAGTAGTCGTTGAGGTTGTCGACGCCGATCACTGTGTCGCCGCGCGCCATCAGTTTTAGCGCGACGTGGGAACCAATGAACCCTGCGCTGCCCGTGACGAGAACCTTCATTTGAACGCGCTCACAGCCGACCCGTTGTCGTGTCTTTTGGAAACAGATGTTTGACGTCGAAGATCACGCAATCGTCCTTCCCAAACTTGCGAATG
>CAYUMA010000151.1:0-2312 GCA_964445675.1 uncultured Pseudomonadales bacterium
CGGACAATGTCGACAGCGGCGCCAGCGCGGACAACTGCGACGCCAGGTAGTCCGCCGGATCGAGCCCGTGGCTTTGTGCATCCTCGACCATGGCCACGAACGCATGCGCCGTTGCATCGTTCCACGCCGGCGCAAAATTGCGACTCTGGTAGAAGGCGAGCAGTACTTGCGGTGCTACAAATCGGATTTCGTGGACACCGGCATCGGGAGCGGTGAGTTGTTCGAGGCGCTGCCGCATGAGCTCGGCTTCGTCGATTGGTGCGGTCGCTGCGCCAATCGGAAGCCCCATGAACAACAGCAGAATCGGGAACCAATTACAAAACCTGGCAGAAGAGTAGGGCTCGAAGCGAGTTCGTCTTGTAAGATTCGCTGCACGCCACGCACTGCCGCCCGGATCTGCTGATATGAAGATGATGTTGCTGCTCATAAGTCTTGGCTTGTCCAATTCGTCATTGCACGATCAACGCGAACTCGGCTTTTACCATACCCACACCGGCAAGGCGTTATCGGTTGTCTATTACCGCGACGGGGCTTACGTGCCCGAGGCGCTGCGCAACATCGATGATTACCTGAAGGATTTCCGCAATGGTGAGCGCCATCCGATCGACCCCACGCTGCTCGACGTGCTGTACGAGATCAAGGTCAAAACCGACAGCCGCGCGCCGTTCGAGGTGATATCCGCATTCCGCTCACCCGAGACGAATTCGATGCTCCGCGAGAACTCGAGCGGTGTCGCCCAGAACAGTATGCATCTGAAGGGGCAGGCGATCGACGTGCGGCTGCGCGACGTGAGTCTGTCGAAGTTGCGCGACGTCGCGCTCGACTTGAAGCGCGGCGGCGTTGGATTTTATCCCGCGTCCGAGTTCGTGCATGTCGACACGGGGCGCGTCCGACACTGGTGAGCCGTCACCCGATGCAGACTTCGCCGGCCAACAGTTGTGCGGGCGTCGTCGCGTCGTCGGCATCGGTGACGAGCCATAGCTGCAGCAGTTGACCGATCAGCTCGGCATGAAGACCCTCGACCTTCGGCGCACCGATCAGACGTTCCATATGCCTGACATGCCCATGCACGTCGATGATTCCGACGGCGGAGCCGACGCACGCGCCGTCGAGGTAGTTGTCGTTGGTGTCTTCGGCAATCGCGGTAAAAGCGAGGCCGACGCCCGGTAACGCTGCCACGTCGCTGAAACACAGCGGCACGCCGTCAACCTCCCCGAGATCCACGAACTCGATTGCTGTCGGTGAGAGTGCGCCCAGTGAATGCGTTGAACCCAATTTCTCGAGCACAGCGCGCAGGCTGAAACGAATACAGGCATTGCGCGACTCGTGATGATTGCCGCGCTGCATGAGCACCAGGGTGTCGTCGATCACGGTCGCACCCTCGATGTTCAGCGTCGGTATTTCCATTCTCAGGCCCCCGTACGCCGCGGTCAGATCGATACTCACGGGGTTGCCGGCAACGGCGCCGTTGCTATCGAGCGCCAACAGCGCCCCAGTGTTCCTGTTGGGTGTTGACCCGGACGCAATGCACAACAACGCCCCGCTTGGGTATCCCGCAAAAGCCGGTAGCGACACCAGCGCTTCGAAATCGGGTTTTTTGCGTTTGCGCTTTTTTTTGTTTGCCGGCAGGTTGCCGGAGAAGAGACGGATCAGTTGACCCGGGGCATCGGTGTCCGCGGGGAATACGCCGAGGTGATTTTCGTCATCCGCCACGACATAGAAAAATCCGCCGGCCTTGACGAGGCCACTGGCCGCACATAAATAATCGGGTCGCGCCGGATCCGACGCCGCCGATAACGTCAGCTCGCGCAGCCTGGTGAGCGGAATCATGCGGGCCTTCGGATGCGTCTGCGGGCCGAACTGATCGACGCGAAGTTGTGCCACTCGATGAGCGCCAGATCATGTGTGTAGCCGTGTGCAGCGCACACGTTATCGGTGTAATACGAGACGGCATTGCGCAAGTCACGGCCTCGATATTGCGGGTGCGCGTACGCCTTGTAGCCGTAACGATACGGCGTTTGCAACTCGACTCGGACGTCGTCGAACAAACGATGTCGCCCTGATCGAGTGCCATGTCGATGTCCGCCGGCACCAGCCCTGCGCTCGGATCGGTCGCCGCTCGATTCAGATCATCGCGCACCGCCAACCGGATGCTGAGGCCTGCATTCGCCAACGCAGCGGCACTGGCCTTTGCATTCCGCCGAAACGTCGGCGCGCACACCGAATCCGGTGGCCACGCGCTCGCAGCCCTGAACACCTTCCGGGAGGATCCGGGTTGCCCGAGCGGGCGACGGCGTAGTGGAAGTCCCTTA
>CAYUMA010000152.1:0-7883 GCA_964445675.1 uncultured Pseudomonadales bacterium
TCGTAGAGTCGAACTGCGTCGCCATCCACCCCGCTCAATGCGGCCGGTGCCGTGTTCACGTTCGACGGACGGATGGCTTCGTGTGCTTCCTGCGCGGCCGCCTTGCTCGCGTACAGATTAGGTTGTTCCGGCAGATAAGCCGCCCCGAACTGCTTTTCAATGTACGTGCGCGCCGCGGCAACCGCGTCCGCCGACAGGTTCGTCGAGTCGGTGCGCATGTAGGTGATATGCCCGGCTTCGTAGAGTCGTTGGGCGAGTGTCATCGTTTTTTTGACGCTGAATGACAGCCGTGTGCTCGCGGCCTGCTGCAACGTCGACGTAATAAAGGGCGCACCGGGGCGTGTCGTCGTCGGCCGGTCATCGCGCGATTGCACTGCAAAGGGCTTGTCGCGCAGCCGCGCCATGGCCTCGTCGGACTGGGCTGCCGAGACCGGCCGATAGTTTTCCCCGCGATCCTTCGTGACCTGAAATCGATAAACGTCGTCATCCCCTGCGCGCTTCAGATCCGCGAACGCCTCCCAATACTCCTCAGGGATGAACGCACGGATCTCGCGCTCGCGCTCGACGATCAGCCGAACGGCCACCGACTGCACGCGCCCCGCCGATAGCCCGCGCGCTACTTTCGCCCACAACAGCGGCGACAACTCGAACCCGACGACGCGGTCGAGGAAACGGCGCGCCTGCTGTGCACTGACGCGACTGATGTCGATCGACGTCGGCTTCGAAAACGCGTCTTGAATCGCCTTGCGCGTGATTTCGTTGAACACCACGCGTCGATAACGCAGCGGATCGCCGCCGATCGTCTCCTTCAGATGCCACGCAATCGCCTCGCCCTCACGGTCGAGGTCCGTTGCGAGATAGATCTGATCGGCTTTTTCGGCGAGCTTGCGCAGTTCGTCGACGACTTTTTCTTTGCCCGGCAGAATCTCGTAGGTCGCCTTCCAGCCGTGCTCGGGGTCGACGCCCATTCGCTTCACGAGCTGATCGCGCGAGCGCTTCTTGCGATATGTCGCCTTCGCCTTCGGCGTGAGTTTGCGCGTCTTGGCGGCTTCCTTGGCGCGTGCTTTCGGGTCGCTCGCCTTGCCGCCCATCGGCAGATCACGGATATGCCCGACGCTGGATTTGACGATGTAATCCTTGCCGAGATACCGATTGATCGTGCGCGCCTTGGCTGGCGACTCGACGATGACCAGCGATCGGGCCATGTGCCTCCTTAAGTGAAACTCCTCGTCCTAGTCGAGGTAGATCCGGATGGGCTGACGCGCGGGCCATCCTGCACGCTGCGAATATCTGCGCCGACAGGCCGCGACTCTGCGACGCCGCATCTGTTGGTGGGCGCCAAGGGTGACCCGGCGCGGAAAGGCGCCATGTATACGCGGTCTATTTCTGCACTGTCAACTCAACGACCTGATGACGTTCGTGTAGAGGGGACACGGTTGGGACGTGCGTCAACGACGCGACGATGCCGTCTACGCGTCTTCGTCTGCGGCGTCGTCGACCGCCGCTTTCGCGTCGGCGGCGTGTCGAATTGCGTCGAGCTTCGTAAGCGTTGTATGCAGTGAATCGACAACACCGACCGCGGTTTCCGCGCTCGCACGCTCACGCCACCAACAAGCGACTTCGCTCGCGTCAGCGGCACACCCGAGCGCATCGTCGGGTAACTCGCGAACAACCCCGGCGACTTCATGCCAATACTGCGCATCGCCCGCGGACGCGCCATCCCATTGCCAGCCATCCATCGGTGCACCGACCGCAGCGGCATTTCGCAGGATTTTCCAGCGCGGAGCGGCGCGCGCGAGCTGGCGCGTGCCCAGGCGATACACCGCGCACTGCACCATCGGTTCGACTCGCCGCCCACCCGCCGTGACTCGCGCCGCGGGTGGCGCATTCAGATCAGGTAGCTGCGTCACTTCGACCTGTAACCCGTGCGCGCGCGCGCGCGCCCGCATCTTCGCCAGGCGTCGGTCCGACTTCGACGGCAGCATCCACAGCACCGGCCCGAACGCGGCAACAAGAATCAAAACGATGAGCAACCATTTCATGCGCGCGTCCGACTTGATGTCGCGCCGGTTGAGCGGCGCCACGATGTCTTGTATGGTCGCGCGAAGTTCGGGTAGGGGACAACCATGGGCGCATACCGACGTATCCTGTTGGCGGTGGACCTGACCGAAGAATCGCACCGCGTCGCGGCTCGCGCGCTCGCGCTCGCCAAATGTTTTGGGGCGGAGCTGCGCATCATTCACGTGATCGAGCCCTTGAGCCTCGCGTATGGCGGAGATATCCCGATGGATCTGTCATCGGTTCAGGAACAGATCCATGCCCAAGCGAAGTCGCACCTCGCCGAATTTGCGACGTCGATTGGCGTGGCGAACGAGCACCGCTATCTCATCTTCGGTAGACCGGAAACCGAGATCCATCGCGTGGCGAAGGAGCAAGCTGTGGATCTCGTCGTCGTCGGCAGCCACGGCCGCCATGGGATCGCGCTACTGCTCGGCTCCACCGCTAACGGCGTTCTGCATGGGTCCGCGACGGATGTTCTGGCCGTTCGCGTGGGCAGCGACGCACCGCAAGACTGAGTTTCAATGAGTCATCAACGCCCCTCAGCGGGGCTGCGCGCGCGAGCGCTCGGCGTACTGCTCTGTCTATTGGTACTGCCCGCGATCATTGCATCGCATGCGAGCGCGGCTGCGCCCGAGCAGCGGCAGTTGTATCGCAGCGCACTCGCCGCGCTGAACGACGGTCACATCGCTGCGTTTCACAGTACGACCGCTCGATTGACCGACTATCCGCTATATCCGTACCTCGACTATGCCGATCACGCGCGGCGACTGCCCGAACTCTCGGAATCCGAGGTAGCGGACTTTCGCGCGCGCTGGAGCGATACACCGTTGGCAGACCGGCTCTACGGAACCTGGCTGGACAACCTCGCAAGCCGCGGCGCCTGGGACGTGTATCTGCGGAACTATTCATCGAATACGGCACCGACCGCGGACGTCGCGCGTCAGTGCACTTATCTGCGTGCACTCGATCGCAGTGGCGAACACACGGCGGCGATGGCCGGCGTCGGAGTGCTGTGGCGCGTCGGCACATCGCAGCCGAAGGCGTGCGATGCGCTCTTTGCGCTGTGGATCACGCGTGGACACGTCACCAACGGCATCGTCTGGGATCGCCTGACACTCGCTTTGCAGGCGCGATCCTGGGAACTCGCCCGATACCTGGCGGCATTGTTGAGTCCTGAGCTGAAGCGCCAGGGAGACCTCTTCTATCGCGTTGCGCGCGATCCGGCGTTGGTGCGCGACACCGCGCGTTTTGCGACCAACGACGAGGCCACGCGCGCGATCGTCGTCTTTGGAGTACGGCGACTTGCGCAGGTCGATCCGGACGCGGCCGCCGGTGCGTGGTCGACGTATCGCGATCGGCTGACGTTCGACGCATCGCAATCCCGCACGATCCGCCAGGACATCACGATCGGTTTCGCTCGCCACGGCATCCTCGATGGCGCTGCCGATCTGACGCCGAGTCCGGACGGGCGCCATCTGCTCGTTTACGAGGCGCTGATACTCGCCGCAATCAACAATCAGCACTGGCCGAGTGTGGTCTCGTTCATCGAACAGCTCGACGAGTCCGAACGCGCCAAGCAGCGCTGGCAATACTGGTTGGGGCGCGCCCAACGAGCTCTGAATGGTGCGACGACCGACGCGCCGGGGTCGCAGGTCCCGCAATCGTGGCAAACGCTCGCGGCTGATCGGCAGTACTACGGATTCCTTGCTGCCGAAGCGCTCGGCAAGACGTTGGCGCTGAACGACCAATCGGCGCGACCTGACGCCGCGGCGCTGCACCTGATGCAGGAACGCGCGGCGATGCAGCGGATGACCGAACTCTATGCGGTTGCTGATCGGACCAATGCGCGGCGCGAGTGGGCGTTGTTATCGAGCAAGCTCGACCCGTCGCAGCGCGCGACGGCCGCGTACATGATCGCGGACATGGGCTGGCTCGATCTGAGCATCATCGCCGCGAACGCCGCGGACCTGCACGACGATCTGGCACTGCGTTTCCCGGCGCCATTTTCCGCGTTGTTTGCAAAAGAGAGTCGCGCGAACCGCGTGCCGATCAGCTATCTGTACGGCATTGCGCGGCAGGAGAGCGCATTCGGCGCCAACGCTCGCTCGTCTGCGGGCGCGCGCGGCCTGATGCAGCTGATGCCGGCCACCGCGGCGGGGACCGCGCGCAACATGGGTGAGTCAGCGCCACCAACCGACGCATTATTCGATCCGCAGACGAACGTCCGAATCGCAAGCCGCCATGTCGCCGAGTTGCTGGCGCGTTACGCCGGCAACCGAGTGCTCGTCGCAGCCGCGTACAACGCAGGCCCGCATCGGGTCGATCGCTGGCTCAGCCAGCGGCCCGCCCGCCCCGCCGACATCTGGATCGAAATGATCCCGTTTCCAGAAACGCGCGACTACGTCAAAAACGTCATCGCATTTTCCTATATCTACGGTCAGCGGCTCGGTAAACCGACGCAGTTTCTCGAGGCCGACGAACGATGAACGAGGCTCGATGAGCGCAGCTCGGTGGCCGCAGGCACGATGATCGATATCGGTGCAAACCTCACCGATGCGGCATTCGCCGACGACCTCGACACGGTGCTCGACAGTGCAACCGCAGCCGGCGTCGAGTCGATCATCGTCACCGGCACCGGCGTCGCATCGAGCACGGCGGCGATCGAGCTCTGCGGCCGGCACCCGACGCGCCTTCGTTGCACCGTCGGCGTGCACCCGCACGCGGCCGGACGTGTCGCCACAGGGTGGGTCGACGAACTCGCGCGGTTGTGTGCGTCGCCGATGGTCTGTGCAATCGGCGAGACCGGGCTCGATTTCAATCGAAACCTCTCCGCACCACTCGAGCAGCACGCGGTCTTCGACGCGCAGCTGGAATTGGCCGCGCAGCTGCGGTTGCCCGTGTTCGTGCATGATCGCGACAGCGGCGAGGCGGTCGGCGAACACCTGACGAAACACAGAGTCGCGCTGCGCGATGTCGTCGTTCACTGTTTCACGGGCACCGCGGCGCAGTTGACCAGGTATCTCGACCTCGACTGCCATATCGGCATCACGGGCTGGATCTGCGATGAACGCCGCGGCGCCGAGCTCAACGCGTTGGCTGTGCGTATTCCCGACGATCGCCTGCTGATCGAAACGGACGCGCCCTATCTGCAACCACGATCGATGACGCCGCGCGCGTCCACACGGCGCAACGAACCCGCGAATCTGATCTGGATCGCGCGTCGGCTCGCTGTGGTCCGCGGACAATCGATCGAGCATGTGAAGCGCGTCACGACCGCGAACGCGCGCCGAGTATTTGCTCTGCGTTGAGTGCGCATCACGCGAGCAATCGCAGAATGTCGTCTGCATTGAACGGCCATTTGAGCTCCGCGCCGGACGCGACGGTCAACACGGGTATCGCGACGCCATACCGCGCGAGCAGGCGATCGTCGGCGGCGATGTCGACGACGTCGACGGTCACGGATCGCAGTTCTGGCATACTAGTGAGCAGCTCGTGCGCGCGTTCGCACAGATGACAGCCGCCAGTGGAATACAGAGTCAATAATTTGAACATGGCCGAAGTCTGGCGTCGTATCCGATCCGGCATACGACACTAAAATATCGAGAATGTCGGTGCAAACCCTGCGCTTCGCTTCCGCTTCCGTTGCCACCCACTACCCACTCGCGATCGCGGGCGAGGCGACGTGGACGCACGGCGACGCCGGCTGGTCCACGACGATTGCGTTGCCCGATCTACCCAACGACTCCATTGTGGTGCCGAGTTTTGCACAGCGAAACACGCCGGGGATTGATTTTACGGCGACGCTGCGGGTGCACGACGCGGCGTGGACGTTGCATCCGACCACGGGTTCCGCCTGCGATCGCGCCGACGGCGATCCCCGTGCCACAACGCACATCGACTACTTCCATTGTCGAGCGAATCTCGGCGCACCGCAGCTCAACGTGACTGTCACGACGCAGCGGCAACCGGACCAATACCTGCTGGCGCTCGGTGGCCGCGAATTTCACCGGGTGACCGGGCCGGGCACGGTGACGACGCGGCGCCTCGTCGTGCCGGCCATCAGCCAACGCACCGCCCCGCGCAGCATCCGGCATCGGATCTGCTCGCCGGCGAGCCTGTTGATGGTGCTGAATTACCATGGTGCCGAGGCATCCCTCGCTACGGTGACGCGCGACTGTTTCCATCCGCCATCGCAGATGTACGGCGTCTGGCCGCTCGCGATTCGCGCCGCCGCCGACACAGGGCTCATCGGGGCGGTCGAGTGCTTTGCCGACCTCGACGCGGCCGCGCCGATACTCGAAGCGGGCCTGCCGATCGTGGCCAGCATCCGTTTTGCCGCCGGCGCGCTGTCCGGTTCGCCGATGACCTCGACCGATGGGCACTTGGTGGTGGTCACCGGAATGGATTGCGACTGGGTGTACGTGAACGATCCCGCGGCCGGCGACGCGAGCGGCGTGCCGAGGCAGTATCCACGCGCGGAATTCGCCGCCGCATGGCTGTCCAATCGCGGCGTCGGCTACGTCGTCTCGCCCCCCTGGTGACCCGTTGGGCAACGACGATTCGCGCGTTCGTTGTGGAGCAGTGTCGTATGCTGAATGATCGCGACGTTTTCGTCCGCAGAGTCGCACGCGACGACCGCGACGAATTTCTCGAATTGATGCAGGCGAGCCACTCGCTGCACGAACCCTGGATCTCACCGCCGTTGAGCCACCGCGCATTCGACGCCTACTTGGCCCGCATGCAGCGCAACGATCACGAAGGGATGCTGGTGTGCCGGCGCGAGGACGCCGCAATCGTCGGCGTGATCAACCTCAACAACATCATGCGCGGATCGTTCCTGAGTTCGTCGCTCGGCTACTACGCCGGACTGCCGTACGCGGGCCACGGTTATATGACCGCCGGGTTGAAGGCCACGATCCGGTTTGCGTTCGATGAACTCGGTCTGCACCGACTCGAAGCCAACATTCAGCCGAACAACGCGCCATCGCTCAATCTCGTGCGACGCTGCGGCTTCCGGAACGAGGGATTTTCGCCCCGCCTGCTCTATATCGCCGGTCAATGGCGCGACCACGAGCGTTGGGCGATTTACCATCAGCGCGACACACTCGCGCGCTCGCGCTAGGCTCTTTCCATGATCAAAACCGCACCCTATGGCAGTTGGCCGTCACCGATCACGGCCGAATTGATTACCGCAGGTGTCACCGGACTCGCCGCGTTGTCCACGGACGGCCATGCGCTGAACTGGCTCGAGTCGCGCCCCGACGAAAATGGCCGCAACACGCTGATTGAATTGCGCGACGGCGTGCGCAGCGAACTCACGTCGGCGCCGTTCAACGTGCGCACGCGTGTGCACGAGTATGGCGGCGGCGCCTACCTCGCAACCCCGGACAGCGTGTTCTTCGTCAACTTCGCCGATCAGAACATTTATCGCGTCCCACGCGGCAATCGAACCCCGACGGTAGTGACCTTCACCGACGCGGACACCCGCTATGCCGACTTTGTCTACGACGATGCGCGCAAGCGCCTCACTGCCGTGTGCGAAAGGCCGGGCGAGCGCGAGCGCGAGAACTGCCTCGTTGCAATCGACGTCGATTCAGGGGTAACGACCGACCTGCATCGCGGACACGACTTCTACGCGGCGCCGCGCATTGCCCCGGACGCAAGGCGGCTGTGCTTTCTGAGCTGGGATCATCCGAATATGCCCTGGGATGGCACGCAGCTGCACGTGGCTCAGTTCCGCGACGACGGCACGCTCACCGACGCGACGATCGTCGCTGGTGGCGCGGCCGAGTCGATTGGACAGCCCGAGTGGCTGACGGCGG
>CAYUMA010000153.1:0-1869 GCA_964445675.1 uncultured Pseudomonadales bacterium
GATCATCACCGGTGTGCCCGGCGCGTTCTGCGCCGGCACCGATCTCGCGGATCTCGCGACGATCCCGGGCGCGCAACGCGGCCTGCGCGGCGGCGCGGAAGAGCGCGGTCGTTGGTGGCCGATCGTCGAGTGTCCGAAGCCGGTGATCGGTGTGATCGATGGACCCGCGGTCGGCATGGGCGCCGAGTTCAGTTCGCAATGCGATATCCGCATCGCGAGCCCGAATGCGCGTTTTGCGTGGAATTTCGTTCACCGCGGGCTCGTACCCGATACCGGGGCCGGCAGTTGGCTGCTGCCGCGCCTGATCGGCGTTCAGCGCGCGTTGCGCCTGCTGTACACGGGGGAATTTCTCAGCGCCGAAGAGGCGCTTACGATCGGCTACGTCGATCAACTGGTGCCGAGTGAGGATCTGCTGCGCACCGCACTCGGTCTCGCGCGCGCAATCGCGGAAGGGTCGCCATTCTCGCAGGGTCGCATCAAGGCGATGGTGTACGAGGGGCTCGGCACCGAGGTCGCGCAGCATATGCAGCGCCATACGAAGGCGCTTGCGGAATGTTTCAAATCTAACGATCACAAAGAGGGGGTCGCCGCGTTTCTCGAACGACGTCCTGCTCGGTTTACAGGCACTTGAGGAGGTGACGATGACTACGATCATTTCGGCCGACGAGGTTATCGAGGTATCGGAGCGCCCCGAGGGCGCCGACTTGTGGCTGACACCGGCGCACTTCGAGTCGGTCACGGGGTTCGCGCTGAAACCGGAGGGGTTCTGCCGCGGCGCGCTGTGTATTGCGGTGCCGCCGGCGCGTGCAACGCAGTTGCGACGTGGAAGTGCAACGAGCAGCGCGATCAACATCGCGGAATTTGCGGCGCTGACCGAGCGACCGTGGGTCGGCAGCGATGCGGGCGATTGCTGGGTGCTCGAAGAACCGGCCACCGCGCGCAACGACGCATTGCAGTCGCTCGCGGCGCCGGATTTCGAACTGCCGGATCTGCACGGAGTTCCGCATCGACTGTCCGACTATCGCGGCCTCAAGGTGCTGCTCGCGAGTTGGGCTTCCTGGTGAGGCTGCCGCCTCGACCTGCCCGTGTGGCAGGCACTGTACGAAGAACTCGCACCGAAGGGATTTGTCGTGATCACCGTGGCGCTCGAAAGCCGCGGCGCCGACGCGGCGCGACCGTCTATCGAGAATGCCAAGCCCACGTATCCGTGTCTGATCGACGTCGATCACGAGGTGGCGCGGCTGTACAACATGATCAACGTGCCGCAGGCGGTGTGGATCGATGAGCGCGGCCAGATCGTGCGTCCGACCGAAACCGCCGGCGTGACCGACGGCTTTCGGAAAATGGACACGACAACGTACTCGATTCCAAAGCCCGAACTCGACGCAATGACGGCGGCGCGGCGCCGCTATCTCGATTCAATTCGTGATTGGGTGACGCACGGAGCCGCAAGCAAATACGCGCTCGACGCCGCCGACGCGCGCCGCCGCACGCCGAAATTCACGCCGGCGGTTGCGCGCGCACACGCGACGTTCCGACTCGGCCGCTATCTCGTGCAGATGGGGCGTCGTGACGAAGGCCTGCGCGTGCTCGCGAGCGCGGCTCAACTCAACCCCGACGCGTGGACGCTATGGCGCCAGATGTCGGACCTCGATGCGGTCGGTAAGGCGGGCGGACCCGAGTTCTGGGCGCGCGTCGCAGCGCTCGGTGAGAAGCACTACTACGCGCCTGTCGACACGCCGTCCGTATAGGGGTGCCGCCCGTGGGAGCGATCTACTGATCGCGATTCTGGTCCGAACCATCACATGGGGTGACCAACGTTGTAGGAGCGATCTCCTGATCGCGATTCATCGCCCAAGCGTCAGCGCT